>JALWEC010000494.1 GCA_027036655.1 Melioribacteraceae bacterium | reverse complement strand
GTTGCTTGTAAGACGGTGTGCAAAATTTATTAATACAAATTATAATTGCCAAACCTTAGAGGTTTAACCGGCTTGTTTAGAAGTTCGTTATTAAATAAAACAATAAACGAATTTTCAATGTTTGTTGAATATTAAAAACCTCTAAGGTTTTGGATAAAAAATTCTATATTGTAAATAATCAGGATAAATAAACCGATGAAAGTAATTGAAATTAAGAATTTGGAAAAAGTTTATAATGAAACTTCCGTTCCCGTTCATGCCGTAAACGGCGTAAATCTTGAAATCGGGAAAGGGGAATTTTCCGCAATCGTAGGACCTTCGGGATGCGGTAAAACAACGCTGCTTAACCTAATCGGCGGACTCGATTATCCGACTTCAGGGGAAATATTTATCGGAGAAACTAAAATTAACGATCTGAAAGAAAAGGAGTTGATTGATTTTCGTCTGAACAATATCGGATTTGTTTTTCAGGATTACAACCTTATTCCCGTTTTGACGGCAAAGGAAAATATCGAGTTTATTCTTGAGCTTCAGGGTTGGGCAAAATCGGATATTGAGAAAAGGAGCACGGAGCTTTTGAAAGCCGTCGGATTATTTGATAGAAAAAACAATAAGCCGTCCGAGCTTTCCGGCGGACAGCAGCAGCGCGTTGCGGTTGCGCGGGCGCTTGCGTCCAAACCTAAGTTTGTTCTTGCCGACGAGCCGACCGCGAATCTCGACAGCAAGTCAACCGAAAATTTGCTGGAAATAATGGAAGAGTTAAATCGAATTGAGGAAGTAACATTTATTTTTGCAACGCATGATAGCCGCGTGATGAAACGCGCGCACAGAATAATTACTCTTGAAGATGGAAAAATAATCGACGACAATATAAATAATTAAGTCCGCCAAGGCGGATTAATAATAAAGAATGAAGAATTAATAAATGAGATTTTCTAATTTAACAGCGGTAACGCATATTATTTTATTTTTAAAAGTAATGGTATATGAAAGCTAAATTTACATTAATTATTCTAATCGTCGTTTCGATTTCAATTTCGGCGCAGGATTTCCAATACTCAGGTTATTTTGACAACGTAAATTCGGTTTGGGCGATGAAGAATAATCCCGATTGGGCGCTGGACGAAACGGTTACGAACAGATTGAACTTCTCTTATTTTCTCGGTAATTTTACGTTGCACGCCGGACTTCGGAATATCTGGGAATTCGGGGATTTTATACGGCTTATTCCCAATTACGGTAATTACTTAACTACTGACGCCGGCTATTTTAATTTGACTCGAAAAATCACTTCGGAGAAGTCGTATATTCTTTACACAAATCTGGACAGGCTGTTCTTCGATTATTCATCGGACAAGTTTGAAATTACGCTTGGAAGGCAGCGGATTAATCTTGCTGAAAATATGGTTTGGAACCCGAACGATATTTTTAACGCATACAACTATTACAATTTCACTTACGTGGAAAAACCGGGAAGCGATGCCGCAAAAATCGAATATTTTCTCGGCGATGTTTCATCTTTGCAAGCTGCGCTAAAAGTTGATAGAAATAAAAAAGTTACAGCTGCAGGGATTCTTAAATTTAACAAGTGGAATTATGATTTTCAGTTTTTCGGCGGAATAATGCCGGATGATTACGTTCTCGGCGGCGGCTGGGCGGGCGAAATCTACGATGCCGGATTCAGTGGAGAAGCGACTTATTTCAAATCGAAAGATGAAAACGCTTCGGAGAAGAGCAGATTTCTGTTTTCCGTTGAAGGGAACTATACTTTTACAAACGGATTTTATATCGACGGTTCGGTTTTGTTTAACAATCGCGGAACTACGGGAAAAGCGGGACTTAACTCGGCGGTTTTTCGCGAGGATTTAAACGTGAAATATCTTACTCCCGCCAAAATCTCCTTATTTGCCGAAGCCGCATATCCGATTACGCCGCTTGTCAGGGGAACTTTATCTTCAATCTTTAATCCTTACGACAAATCGTATTATTTCGGCGGCATGCTGCGTATCTCATTAACGGAGAATATAGATTTTAATATTGCTGGACAATTCTTTAATGGGGATAGCGGGACTGAATTCGGGCAAATCGGAAGTTTTTTGTTTTCTCAATTGAAGTGGAATTTCTAACAAAAAAGCTCCCA
>JALWEC010000493.1 GCA_027036655.1 Melioribacteraceae bacterium | reverse complement strand
CGCTTGTTTTTGTTTTTCTGAATGCTTACACAAAGCGTGATTTCGGCCCGATGCTTCAAGCGGAAAAGAAAGCGAGAAAGGAAGGCGTCAAGGATGAATCGTTTGACGATGAAAGCGCGGTTATCGGAATTGAAACTTACGAACATGAAAGAGCGCGTTGGTACAACGCAATTGTTCCTATCCTTGTTATTCTTGTCGGAACGATTGTCGGCTTAATTGTAACGGGGAAGAACGCGCTTGAAAGTCAGGGAGTAACAAATTACGGTCTGCAGGATATAATAAGCAGCTCCAATTCCTATTACGCATTGCTTTGGGGGAGTTTCCTTGCCGTTGTTACAGCGTTGGTAATGACCGTGGTTCAGAGGCTCCGTAAGCTTAACGACGCTATGAACGCCTTTATGAAAGGGCTTCAGTCGCTGCTTGTAGCCGTTGTGATATTAATTTTTGCTTGGGGAATAAGCAATATTACGGCTGAACTTCACACGGCGGATTATCTGATTTCGATAATCGTCGGGAATATTGATATTCGTTTCCTTTCGTCGCTTGTTTTTATTGTTTGCGCATTAACAAGTTTTTCAACCGGAACAAGCTGGGGCACAATGGCAATTGTTATGCCGATTGTTATTCCTCTTACTTATCGCATGGGCGGACTCGAAGGGCTTTCGCCGGAAATGATAAACATTACCTTGTATTCCGTCGTCGGCTCGGTGCTTGCCGGTTCGGTTTTCGGCGATCATTGTTCACCGATTGCCGATACAACAATATTAAGTTCTCTTGCTTCGGGGTGTAATCATATCGAGCATGTCCGGACGCAGTTGCCGTATGCAATTTTTGTGGGAACGCTTTCGGTTTTATTCGGAACGCTCCTGACTTCGTTCGGCGTTCCCGTAATAATTTCATATCTGTTAATTTTATCCGGAATGTTCGCGGTGTTATATCTAAAAGGGGAAAGGGTTTCGGATTAAATTAACTTTGTTGCTGTGAAATCGAAACGGCAAAGCGGTAAAATTAAATTTGTCCTAAATCACAATTCATCTAAAAAAACCGGGAATTATTATTACTTCTCTGAAAATTTCAATAATTTATTGTTGTGATACAAAATTGTTAAACTCTAATTAATAATCAAATAATCGGAAGTAAAAGATGAAGAAACAATTTTTTTTATTTTTGATTTTCTTCGGCTTAATTGCTCCTCGTTATTATTCGCAAGAAGTTCATCACTTGGGAGTAAACGTCCCGTGGCGCGATCATAGCATTGGCATGAACCGGACTTTTCCTATCCTTAATTCTCTTGGAGTAAAATTTTACAGGCATATGATGTACTCTGATGTCGGCTGGGTACATATTGAACCGCAAAATGACGATTGGCATTTTGATTATGCCGATTCTGCAATGTTTAATCCATTTAGAATTACTCCGCTTCCCACTTTATACCATTGCTGTAATGCAAGCGATACTATAGGGATACAAGTACCCTGGCGGGCTTGTTTTGACGATGGATGCGGATGGTATTTGTCGGATAGTTCCGATTCGAAGGATTATGTTCAGACAGTTGTCAACCGTTATAAAAACGTAGCTAAATATTGGGAAATTTCAAATGAACTGGATGGAAATCAACATAGACCTCAAGGTTTGCCCGCTAATTTTATAGCTACTTTTCTGGAGCTAAATTACAGATGGATAAAAAACGCTGATCCGGAAGCTCAAATTGTATTGCCGAGTCTTTCGGGAACTTACGGTATGCCTTTGGGAGAATATAATTGGTTAAAGATAGTTCTTCTCCATGGAGGTTGTAACTATTTTGACATTCTCGGTTATCACGATTATAACTCTTGGTGGACATTGCCTGCGCATATTGACTCAATAAAAAAAGTGATGCATGAATTTGGTTGCGCAATAAAACCTTTCTGGAATACCGAATGCAGTATTTCCAGCGATTCCACTACAAATATTACTCCGCGATACTCTACGATTGATGAACAATCCGCTGATGTTTGGCGCAGAGCTTCTGTTTTATTTGCTTACGGCGTTGAGAAATTTTTCTGGCATCCCCTTTGGAGCGGAGCTCGCAGACCTTGGATTGCTTTCGGATTAACGGATAAAAACGGGGTTAAGAAAAAATCTTTTTATTCATATAAATT
>JALWEC010000492.1 GCA_027036655.1 Melioribacteraceae bacterium | reverse complement strand
TGATATTCCTATTCTGAAGGTTACAAAAGAAGTTGAGGAGAAGCAGGTCGAGCGTTTAAAGAGTTTAAAAGCGCGCAGAGATAACTCGGCTGTGGAGGCTTCGTTAAAGAAGATAAGCGACGCCGTCGTTAATAATAAAAACTTGATGCCGGTATTCGTTGAAGCCGCTGAAAATTACGTTACTCTCGGAGAAATGGTCGCAGAGCTTAAAAAGCATTTTGGTTCGTACGAGGAAAACGTAGTCTTTTAGTTCGAATTTTTCGGAGCTTTGCCGAGATATTTTGGGAAAGTAAATTAATTAAGAGAAGGCTTTGCATAACCCCGTTAAATGTCATTCCGAATGGAGCGAAGCGAATCCTCCGCCAAGGCGGATTGGCGGAAAGAATCTCAAAACCGGTAATTATATCGAATTTAGAGATATTTCGGACGGCTTACATCTTCGCTGTAGCGAACTCAATATGACAAATTTAGGTTGTGCAAAGGTCTCTAATAATCAAAATACAGTTTGTCATTCCGTAATGTGCTTCAATAAACTGTTTAAAATCTGAAATTTCCGATTGAAAAAAATTTAATGACAATTTTGGGATTAATTTTACTTCCGTACAATTAAAGTAACCGGAAAAATTTACTGAATAATCACTGCCGGTGAAAACCCTTTTGCGGATGCATTCAGATAGTTGCGGAAAAGTTCTGTTTATAAAATTTTCTTACGGGTATTTATCTTTCTTTTATTTGCGGAAAAATTAAAAATCTTCATATTTTACATATTCAAAAAATAAAAGATTAGATGTCATTTGGCCGATAAAAAATTATCTGAAATAATAAAACCTATCGAAAACGAACTAAAGACCTTTCATTCAAAATTTAGTTTAACCGTTCAATCAGACGTTAAGATTGTCGATTATGTTACAAAATATATAATCAGGCAGAAAGGTAAGAGAATTCGTCCGATACTTGTTTTGCTTTCCGCAAAAGTCTTGGGTAAAGTAAATGACAAATCTTACGTCGGCGCAACGTTAGTAGAGCTTCTGCACACGGCGACCTTAGTTCACGATGACGTAGTTGACGAAGCGTCCAAAAGACGGGGGCTTCCTTCAATCAATAATATCTGGAAAAACAAGGTAGGAGTATTAATCGGAGATTATCTGCTTGCCCGCGGCTTAACGATTGCCGTGGAAAATGAAACTTTCGATTTTTTGCGTCAGATAACAAATACGGTTAAGCGGATGTCGGAAGGAGAATTGCTGCAGATTAGCAAAACCAAGCGCCTTAATATCGACGAAAAAACTTATTTTAGTATTATTGAAGATAAGACCGCCTCGCTTCTTGAAACTTGTACGATTATCGGAGCGAGGAGCGTAACTCCGGACAAAGAGAAAATTTCGGTTCTTCACGAATACGGAAGAAATTTGGGAATCGCGTTCCAAATAAAGGATGATATTCTCGATTTTGTCGGTAAGTCAAAACTCTTCGGAAAAACAATCGGCGGCGATATTAAGGAAAAAAAACTTACTCTTCCCCTAATTTACGCCTTGGAGAATGCCGGAAAAAATGAGAAGAAGGAAATTCTTTCGGCTATCCGTAAAGGAAAAGACCCCGATATGATAAGAAAAGTTGTTTCTTTTGTCGAGGAGAAGGGTGGAATCTCGTACGCTCAGAAAACAGCCGATAAATATGTGGACGAAGCTGTCGCAGCTTTGAAAAAGTTACCTGAAAACGAGTCTTCAATTGCCCTTGCAGAATTAGTACATTATGTCTCGGGACGTGAAAAGTAAGGTTTTTTAATTCCTTTTTCATATATTAATTTTTTCTAATCAAATTGATTTTTTACCAAAAGCGAGTTTAAATGATTTTTTATTCGGTCGGGAAAAGAGTTAAGGATTTTGTAAAAGTAATTCTCAATCCTGCGGCGCTGCGCCGAATCGAGTCCGGACGAAGCGGAGGAAAATCATACGAACGGAAAGTTTTGAAATATCCCGACGGTAAAGTAAAAGGAGAACTTGTTTATGTTAACGGAAAATTGAACGGAATTTCAACAATGTACTACGAAACGGGAAGAATTAAATCCCGCGAAACATATAAAGAGGGCGTGCTTGACGGACCTTCAAAATATTATTTTGAAAACGGCAGATTGATGCGCGAGGAATTTTACCGGAAAGAGAATCTGATATTTAAAAGAATTTTTACGCTTGACGGAACGGTAACTTCGGAAACGAGATATTAATTATGCTGACGGTTTTGGATGCGATAAAGCTATCTACAGAATATTTGGAAGAAAAAGGCGTTAAGGAAGCAAGGCTAAACGCCGAACTTCTCCTTGCCGACGTTCTTAAAATGAAGCGCTTGGAACTTTATCTTTCTTATGAAAAACCTTTGTCAGAAAAAGAAAAAAACGCTTACCGTGAATTTCTAAAACGAAGAGGCGAGCGCGAGCCGTTGCAGTATGTTCTCGGCTATGCTGAATTTTACGGAGAAAGGTTCAGCGTAAATCGAAACGTTCTGATTCCGCGTCCGGAAACGGAGTTGCTTGTTGAAAAGATTGTTAGCGAAAATCTTTCTCCTGATTTAATTTCGATTTTGGATATTGGAACGGGAAGCGGAAATATACCGATTATTTTGAAAAAAGAAATCCCGACGGCTGAAATTACGGCTGTGGATATTTCGGAGGAGGCGCTTGAGGTTGCGCGCGAAAATTGCAGAAAAATATTAAACGAGGAAATTATTCATTTTGAAAAAGCGGATATTTTCGATGTGAATTTCACTCGTTTATTTTCAAATTTCGATATTATTATTTCAAATCCGCCTTACGTCTCGAAAGATGAATTTTCCGAGCTTGAAGATGAAGTTAAAATATTTGAGCCTGAAATTGCGGTTACGGATAAATCGGATGGACTTACTTTTTACAAAAGGATAGCGGAAGCCGCTTCGGAGTCGTTAAAGCCGGGCGGTAAACTTTACCTTGAAATCGGGCATAACGAAGGGAAAGAAGTTAAGCAAATCCTTACGGATAAGGGGTTTGGTAAAATTGAAATAACTAAGGACTACGCTGAAATAGATAGAATAATAAGAGCCGAAAAAGAATGAGAGCTTTAGTTCAAAGAGTAAGAAAAGGAAGCGTTTCTGTAAAAAGAAACGGAGAAGATTATTACAAAGAAATCGGGCGGGGAATCGTAATTTTGCTTGGGATTACTCATTCCGACGGAGACCGCGAGGTTAATTTTGTAGCCGATAAATGTTCCAATCTCAGAATTTTTCCCGACGCGGACGATAAGATGAATCTTTCCCTCAAAGAGATTGAAGGGGAAGCGCTTCTGATTTCACAGTTTACTCTTTACGGAGATGCGCGTAAAGGAAACCGCCCGAATTTTATGAACGCCGCTCCTCCCGATATTGCGGAAGCTCTTTATGAAAAATTTGTCGCAAGGATGAAAATTAATCTCGGAGGCGATAAAGTTAAATGCGGAATTTTCGGAGCGATGATGGATATTGAAATATTAAACGAAGGACCGGTAACGATATTAGTAGAATCTAAATAATTTTTTATAGAAGGCTTTGCATAACCTATTTTATATGTCATTCTGAATGGAGCGAAGTGGAATGAAGAATCTCAGAAGCAATAATTTAACTGAATTTAGAGATGTTTCGGATAGCTTTCACCTTTGTCTTGGCAGATTCAATATGAAAATTTTAGGTTTTGCAGAGGTTTCTTTTATATTTATTTGAGGGTGTAAGATGCAGACCAAAACAATCGGTAATCAAGATGAAGATAAATGAATCTCCGCTGATGAAAGTTGTCGTCCTTTTTTCACTCGGAATAATAGCGGGAAAGGGAGCGGTTTTTTCGCTTCCGATTATTCTAACGCTTGCGCTGTTTGTTTTTCTTTCGACTATTTTACTGATTAGAACAGGAAGAGAGAATGCCGCAAATTATTTTCTGTCGGTATTTATCTTTTTGCTTGGAGTCGGTTCAATTACCTTCCATTTGAAAAATCTTCCGGAATACGCTCTTCCCGAAGGCGAATACCGGAACGCGCTGGTTTACGGAACTATTGAAAACATTGAACTTCCGCGCGACAGAGGCGTTTCATTTTATCTGAATGCTGATTCATTAATTGCCGGAGGAAGAAAATCCAAAACTTCCGGTAAAGTTCTTTCTAAGATTTACGGTAAACCGTATGAACTTAAAAATTTTTACGAAAAATCTTCCGCCGGGAATTATGTGAAAATAAAGTGCAAGTTCTTTCGTCCGCGCGATAAAAGAAATCCGGGGGAGTTTGATTATCGAGATTATCTGAAGGAAAAAGGAATTACGGCGCAGGCTTCCATTTACAAAACAGATAATATTTCCCTCATCTCAAACAGAGCAAGTGTTTTCAAAAATACGATGTTTAAGATACGCGAAAGTATTGCGCATGAAATTGATTTGATTTACACCGGAGAAAGAAGACATTTTATAAAAGCTTTGCTGCTCGGCGAAAGAAAGGACTTGGATAAATCAATCGTGTCGAATTTTATTAATTCCGGAATCGTTCACGTTCTTGCGGTCTCCGGTTTGCATGTCGGTTTTATTGTGGCAATTTTTTTCATAATCTTCGGCAGGTTTAATCTTTTCTTGAAAGGAGGATTGACGGTTGCGGGCATAATTATCTTTATGTTTATAAGCGGGCTTCATCCTTCTGTAATAAGGGCAAGCATCATGGCGGTATTGATGATTTTGGCTCTCCTTTCGGGAAGGAAATATTCTTCTTTCAATGTCTTGGCTTTGGCGGCATTAATTTTGCTTGTGATAAATCCGTCCGAGTTGTTTTCGCCGGGCTTTCAGCTATCATTTGCCGCTGTTTTTTCAATCTTGTTATTTTATCCTTCGTTTGAACGCTATTTAAATTCATTTAACGTCAAAAGTAAATTTGTTAAAAGTCTGCTTCAATTATTCCTCCTGACTTTTGCCGCTCAGCTCGGTACTCTGCCGATAACTTTAATCTATTTTAAAAAATTATCGCTTATTTCCTTTTTCATAAATTTAATCGCGGTTCCGCTTATCGGCGTCATTGTTGCATTTGCTGTTGCCTCGCTCGCCTTTTCCGTAATTTCAACTTATCTCGGAGCGCTTATCGCGACAACAAACTCACTTCTTATTGATATAATGTTTTATATGGCGAAACTTTCCGGCAATATGGAATTTTCCTATCTGCGGATAAGAAATTTCAATCTCTGGGAAGCGCTTTTTTACTATGCGCTATTGATTGTGATTTACTTTTCATTTACAAAATTTAACAGTCTTAAATCGAAAGTCTCGATACTTATTTTATCGATTCTTGTTTTTTTCACTTACGGTGGGATTATTTCTCCGCCGTTTTTAAAGACGAATAAACTTTATGTAATCGCTATTGATATCGGTCAGGGAGATTCTTTCCTTCTTAGATTTCCCGATAAAACAGCAGCTTTAATCGACGCAGGAAATGCGACAAAACATTTCGATAACGGAAAGTACGTAATTGAGCCGCTCCTTAATTTTCTCGGCATTGATAAAATCGATTACCTTTTTATTTCGCATGTTGACGCAGACCACTACCGCGGTTCGCTTTCCCTGATCAGAGACGGTTTGGTAAAACAGGTGTACAAACCGGTTATCGATAAACGCTTGGCGAAAGACGTTGCTTTTGAGAAGTTTGTCGAATCATATAACGTTCCAATCGGTTATTACTCAAGAAGAAAGTTTTCCATAGGGGGCGCGAGCTTATTTTTTTTGAACGATACTTCATTAATCAAATACAAAAAGTTTTCCCAGAATAATAAAAGCGGATTGTTAAAACTCTGCTATGGAAACGAATCCTTTTTGTTTACAGGCGATTTGGAGAAAACCGGAGAAAATCTCTGGTGCGGTTTGTACGGAAAGTTTCTCCGATCCGAGGTGCTGAAAGTTGGGCATCACGGAAGTAAATCATCAACAGGCGAAAGATTTTTAAAATTGGTAAAACCGAAATATGCATTGATTAGCGCCGGAGAAAATAATAAATTCGGACATCCGAATTTTGAAACTTTGCGGATACTCAATAAATTCGGCGTTGAAATAAAACGAACCGATAAGTCCGGCGCAATAGTTCTCGGTACGGACGGAAAGAAAATTGAATTTATAAATTGGAAAAACTGAATTGAATATTACCGAAAACGTTTCGCTTAAACCGTTTAATACATTTGGCGTCGATGTTAAGGCGAAATATCTTATTACCGCATCCACTCCCAAAGACATTTCCGAAGCTATTGATTTTTCAAATGGAAACGGACTTCCGCTTCTTCCGATTGGGAAAGGGAGCAATATCCTTTTTACTAAAAATTTCGAGGGCGTTGTTCTGAATTTGGATTCCGCTGAAATTAAAATTATTTCCGAAAACGATTCGGATGTTTTGCTGGAAGTAAGCGCAGGAGTCGTTTGGGACGACGCGGTTCGATTTGCGGTGAAAAATAATTACTGGGGGTTGGAGAATCTTTCTTTAATTCCCGGAGCGGTCGGAGCGGCTCCCATACAAAATATCGGCGCATACGGCGCAGAGTTAAAGGACGTTCTGGAAAGTCTTGAAGCAATCGACAG
>JALWEC010000491.1 GCA_027036655.1 Melioribacteraceae bacterium | reverse complement strand
TTTTAAGACATTAATATTGTCCTACTTTATGAAAATATTTCAAACTTAAAATTTCACTATGTAATAAAATCATATTTTTGTCAATATTGTCAAACAACTTTTGTCTTAAATTTAATTTTGCACATATTACTGCAAATTGCCTGCCAAAAGAAATACGCGGTTGTTAAGATTTTACTTCTATGAATTTCTGGGCGTGAACCTCTATCGCTGCAATCCGCAGAGTACATCGGTTTATTTTGACTCATCACTCATCACTCATAACTCATTACTCATTACTCATTACTTTAACTTTCCCTTTCTTTTTGATTAACCGATTTGTCGTCACCCTGTAAAGCAAGAAAGCAACCGAAATTTTTCACGCTGATTTGAAAGAATGTATTGTGATTTTTCAGCGGTTAAGTTATTGAATGAAAAGGCAATAATAAGCTGTTTTTATTACTTTTTGAGGCGTTATTTACTTGTCGTTTCAATTGAATAAAAGGAGAAATTTGCGTATCTTTCTATGTTAAATTTGGAGAGAAAAAATGCAATTTAAAGTCAATAGTAAAGAACTTGAAAAAGTAATATCAAAAGTTTTTCCCGCAGTCCCTACGAGAACTCCCGTTCAGATTTTAGAGAACTTTTTGTTCATCCTTGAAGATGGAGTTTTAACAATTTACGGAACCGATTTGGAGATGTCTCTTAAATCCTCGATCAGCGTTGTTTCCGATGGTGATTTTGAAGGCGTGGTTCCCGCAAGATTATTTTACGACACTATCAGGTCATTGGGCGATACATCTCTTGTTATCAATATTGAAGAACGCAACAGAATGAGAGTTGTTTGGGATAAGGGTGAAGTTACGATTTCATATATAGATAAAAGCGAATTTCCCGAAGTGCCTTCTTTCCCGACAGAGAGCGAACCGGATTCTCCGTTGTTCTCGTTCTCGATTTCAGGTCTGGATTTAAAATACGCTATTGATAAAACTTCCTTTGCAGTGAGTAAAGAAGAGATACGTCCCGCTATGATGGGGACTTTGTTTGAGTTTTCGGGCGAAGGATTAAGGTTTGTTGCAACCGACGGACACCGTCTCGTGAACTTGCTCTATCAAAATGCGGCAACGGAAAACGAAGGGAATTTTATTGTCGCCGGTAATGTTACTTCGATACTTCAGAGAGTTTTGGACGAAAGAGAAGTAAAAGTTTATTTCAGTAAGTCCCATGTTTCATTTATCTTAAACGATATGGAGTTGATCGCAAGATTAATTTCCGAGCGCTATCCCGATTACAAAGCGGTAATTCCGTTGGAGAATGAATATACTTTGATGGTAAGCCCCAAGGAACTTCTTTCCAGCGTAAAAAGAATGATGCTTTTTACAACGGGAAAAATGAGAAAAATTAAACTGACATTATCCCCCGATAAGATTTTGCTATCCGCCGAAGATATTGATTTGGGAGCTTCGGGCAAGGAGGAAGTTGCATCGTCGTACGACGGCGAGCCGATGGAAATTGGGTTTAACTCAAGTTATTTAAGCGAAGTTCTCTCCCATTTAACGGATAACGACGAGATTCATTTTAAACTTCACACTCCGAATAAAGCGGTAACCATTTACCCGAAAGAGCAAAAGGAAAATTGGGAGTTGGTGATGCTGCTAATGCCCGTGAGGTTAAACAACTAGGATGATTCTCTCTTCGCTGGAGCTTACAAATTTTAAGCTGCACAAATCAAGCAACTTGGAATTTTCCGAAAAGCTCAATTACATTGTAGGAGGAAACGGGCAGGGAAAGACGACAATTTTGGAAGCAATTTATTACTTGTGCACAACTAAAGGATTCGGACAGACAAACGATTTGGACGCGATTAATTTTGAAAGTGATTTTTTCGATATAAAGGGCGCTTTCCGAGACGTAACAGAAAGAAACGTTAGAGTTTATTACCACAAATCCGAAAGAAAGAAAAAGATTTTTCTTGACGAAAAGAATGTGTTTCGTCCCGCGGATTTTATCGGTAATTTCCCCGTAGTTACGCTTACGCTTTCAGATCACGATATTACTTCCGGATCTCCTTCCGACAGAAGAAAGTTTGTCGATTCAATTATTTCGCAATCGAGCGGCGCTTACTTAAAGATTTTGATGGAATATAACCGGACGCTTAAGCACCGTTCCTCTCTGCTTCAGAGAATTAAGGAAGACAGAAGCGGACTTATGGAAACCGAGCTTGACGCATGGGACGCAACTCTGGTTAAACTCGGTTCTCAAATAATTAAGCACAGAATCTCGTTTGCGCTGGAATTCGATTACTATGTAAAAGAAGCTTACAAAAGAATTATGAAAGAGTTAGAAACTCCCGGACTTGAATATGCGGGCTTTACCGAGAGAATTTCACCCGAAAATTTGGAAGAGAAATTTATGTCGGAGTTAAGGAGTTTAAGACCTTTAGAGATTGTCAGAACCAAAAATTTATTGGGACCACATCGCGACGAATATAATTTTTATCTTAACGATAAACTTCTTAAAAAGTTCGGTTCGCAGGGACAGCACAAAACCTATCAGATTGCGTTGCGTTTTGCACAATTTTTTTACATAAAAGATAAGTCGGGTAAGACGCCGATTTTTTTGATGGACGATATTTTCGGGGAACTCGATACTTACCGTTCCGAGAAAATCCGTGATTTTCTTGATGAAGTCGGGCAGGCGTTTATTACAATGACCGATTTTACCAAGTATGAAAATCTGCACAAGTTTGAATCGAGCAAGTTAATAAAAGTGGAAAAAGGTTCGGTTAGTTATGCCTGATGATTTTAAACAGATAGGTGAGGTTTTTAATGAAGATGCGTTCAATAAAATACGCGAGGTTGTAAGTCAGAGCGAAGTGGTTGAGAAGTTTGAGGAAATTTTTCCCGAGTTTAAGAAAATTGCAATTGCAAAAAAAGTCAGAAACGGGATACTTTTCCTTCGCGTTGAGAATTCGGTTTGGAGAAGCGAACTCCACTTGAACAAATTAATAATGATTGAGAAAATAAATAAATGTTTTGAAAAAAAAGTAGTTAACAATATAAAATTTATATAATAACAGGATAAAAAAAGTGGCTAGTGAAAAAGTACAGAAAGAATATTCGGCTAAGAATATCAATGTATTGAAGGGATTGGAAGCCGTGCGAAAACGCCCGGCAATGTATATCGGAGACGTTGGTCCGCGCGGTCTTCACCATTTGGTGAACGAGGTGGTTGATAACAGTATCGACGAAGCTCTCGCCGGATACAACGACAAAATTATGGTTACAATCAATAAAGACGGAAGCGTTACGGTCGAAGATTTCGGGCGCGGAATTCCGGTTGACATTCATCCGGTTGAAAAGGTAAGCGCGTTGCAGGTTGTAATGACGGTTCTGCACGCCGGAGGAAAGTTCGACAAAAACTCCTACAAGGTTTCAGGCGGACTTCACGGCGTTGGCGTTTCGGTTGTTAACGCGCTGTCGGAATGGATGAAAGTTGAAGTAAAGAGAGACGGGAAAAAATATCGGCAGGAATACAGGAGAGGCATTCCCGTTACGGAAGTGGAAGAAATCGGCAAGGTTAAAAAGGATGAAACAGGGACTAAAATTACTTTTATGCCGGACGGTGAAATTTTTACGACTACCAAATTTAAGTTTGAAACTCTTGCCGAAAGGATGCGCGAGCTTGCCTATCTGAATAAAACCGTTACGATTGTGATTAAAGATGAAATAGAAGGAGATGAAGCGACATATCATTTTAAGGGCGGAATTATTGAATTTGTAAAATATCTGAACGAGTCGCGCGAAACTTATCATAAGGTGATTTATATCGAAGGCGAGAAAGATGATACGCCGGTTGAAGTTGCGTTTCAATATTCCAGCGCTTACTCCGAAAACGTTTTCAGCTATGTGAACAACATTAACACACACGAAGGCGGAACGCACCTTTCCGGTTTCAGAACGGCATTGACAAGAACTTTAAACAGTTACGCCGCTAAGAATAATCTGATTAAAGACTCCAAAAAGATTACGCTGACGGGAGATGATTTCCGCGAAGGATTAACAGCCGTAATTTCGGTTAAGGTTTTTGAACCGCAGTTTGAAGGTCAGACAAAAACCAAACTCGGCAACAGCGAAGTGAAATCGATTGTCGAATCGATTGTCGGCGAAAAACTCGGCGAGTACCTTGAAGAGAATCCGAGCGTGGGGAAAAAGATAATCGAGAAATGTACGCGCGCCGCCGAAGCAAGATTAGCCGCGCGGAAAGCTCGCGATTTGGTGCGCAGAAAAAATGCTTTGGATACGCTTCATCTTCCGGGTAAGTTAGCGGATTGTTCAATCTCCGACCCTGAGCACACTGAAATCTACATTGTGGAAGGGGATTCGGCGGGCGGTTCCGCAAAGCAGGGAAGGGATCGTCGTTTTCAGGCTATTCTTCCGTTGAAGGGAAAAATATTAAATGTGGAAAAAGCCAAGTTTAATAAAATTTTGGAAAACAATGAAATCAAGGCGATTATTTCCGCTATCGGAGCGGGAATCGGAAATGATTTTGACGCCGAAAAAGCCCGTTACGGAAAAGTAATTATCATGACTGACGCCGATGTTGACGGAAGCCATATCCGTACGCTTTTGCTTACGTTCTTCTATCGTTATATGAAGTCGTTGATTACAACCGGGCGCATTTACATTGCACAGCCGCCGTTGTACAAAATCAAAAAAGGGAAAACCATTTTTTACGCTTTTGACGACGATGAACGGACTAGCGTTATTAATCAGCTCAAGAAAGATAAAGGATTGCAGATTGCGGAAGACGGAACCCCGAAAGGCGTTAACATTCAGCGATACAAAGGTCTTGGCGAGATGAACCCCGAACAGCTTTGGGAAACGACTATGAACCCGGAGACAAGAACGGTGCTGCAGGTAAATCTCGAGAGCGCCGCCGCGGCGGATAAAATCTTTGAAACCCTTATGGGAGACGATGTTGAACCGCGCAGAAACTTTATTCAGAAGCATGCAAAATATGCCAATATTGATGTTTAATAATTGAAAAACGAGTATAAATTATGAGTACAATTTTTGAAAAGATAAAACCCAGGGCGCTTGAAGATGAAATGAAAGCGTCTTATATCGATTACGCTATGTCCGTTATTGTCGCGCGCGCATTGCCCGACGTAAGAGACGGATTAAAGCCTGTTCACAGACGCGTTCTTTACGGAATGTCGGAACTTGGTTTAACCTACAACAAGCCGACAAAAAAATCGGCGAGAATTGTGGGAGAGGTGCTTGGTAAGTATCATCCTCACGGCGACACCGCTGTATATGATTCAATGGTTAGAATGGTGCAGGATTTTTCGCTCCGCTATCCTCTGGTTGACGGGCAGGGAAACTTCGGCTCGGTTGACGGCGATTCCCCCGCGGCTATGCGTTACACGGAAGCGCGACTTAAACGAATTTCCGAAGAGATGCTCCGCGACCTCGATAAAAATACCGTTGATTTCGTTTCCAACTTTGACGATTCTCTTCAGGAACCTTCCGTTTTACCCGCATACTTGCCAAACTTGCTTGTAAACGGCTCGAGCGGAATCGCTGTGGGAATGGCGACTAATATTCCTCCGCACAACCTCGGAGAAGTAATCGACGGACTGATTGCGCTAATCCAAAACAGAAGTCTCGAATCGGAAGATTTAATGAAATTTGTAAAAGCTCCCGATTTTCCGACGGGCGGAATAATTTTCGGTTACGAAGGAGTTAAGAGCGCGTATCTTACCGGACGGGGTAAAATTATTGTTCGCGCCAAAGCCAATATCGAAACGCTTAAAAACGACCGAGAAAATATTGTTATTACGGAACTTCCTTATCAGGTTAACAAAGCAAACTTAATTGAAAAAATCGCCGAGCTTGTTCGCGCCGGGAAAATCGAAGATATTTCCAATATCCGCGACGAATCCGACAGAGACGGAATGCGCATCGTGATTGAAACAAAGCGCGCTTCGCAGCCCGACGTAATTCTCAATCAGCTTTTTAAGCACACACAGATGCAGGTAACTTTCGGCGTAATTATGCTTGCCCTTGTTAACGGAGTTCCGAAAGTGCTTACGCTGAAGGAAATGATGAGTCATTTTCTCGATCACAGAATGGACGTGCTTGTACGCCGCACAAAATATGAACTCGAAGCGGCGGAAAAGAAGGCTCACATTTTGGAAGGTTATATAATCGCGCTTGATAATATCGATGAAGTTATCGAAACAATTAAGAAGTCAAAAGATGTTGAAACGGCGCGCGCCAACTTGATGCGCAAATTCAAGCTCTCCGAAGTTCAGGCAAAAGCGATTCTCGATATGCGTCTGCAGCGCTTAACCGGAATGGAAAGAAAGAAAATCGAAGACGAATATAAAGAAACAATTAAACTGATTGAACGCTTACGCGGAATTTTGGATAATGAAGAAAGAAGAATTTCAATAATCTCCGAAGAGCTTCTTGCAGTGAAAGAACGTTACAACGATTCCCGCCGCACCGAAATTATTTATGATTACAAAGACTTTTCGCTTGAAGATATAATCGCCGAAGAAGACGTTGTAGTTACGATTTCGCATCGCGGATTTATCAAACGCTTTCCCGTAAGCGGTTATCGCAAACAGGGACGCGGAGGAACCGG
>JALWEC010000490.1 GCA_027036655.1 Melioribacteraceae bacterium | reverse complement strand
ATAAACATCTGCGCAAATTCCAACTCTGAGATTCTTCTTCCCGACTTTGTCGGGACTCAGAATAACATATTATTAGTTTTTGCGAAGCCATCTATAAATTTATAAAGGGAGAAGAAATTAAAAGTTTAATCGCAAAAATATTATTGTTTTTAACCATTGTGGTTTCCGCTTTGCAGCAGGCTTATTATTATCCTAAGCTGCCGTACAAGGTGGCAATTCATTTTAATGCAAGCGGCTTTCCCGATAATTTTTCCGGTAAGCTTTTCTCGGCCTTAATGCAGGTCGGCGTTGTAATTTTTATGGCTTTAGTTGTTTTTGTTTCCGATTATTTTATAAAGCACGGTTCCGATAATTTCATAAACATTCCCAACAGAAAATATTGGCTTGCGCCCGAACGTCGCGAGCGGACAATCGATTTACTCTCCTCCTTTGTTTATTGGCTGGGAATACTGACAAATCTTTTTCTGATTTTTGTTTCGCAAAGAATTATTAATGTAAATCTTAATCCGGAAATGACATTGGGACATCATTTTTGGGCTTACCTTACGGCGTATCTGCTTTCTCTTTTTATATCAATTTGGATTTTCTTCAGAATTCTAAATAGCAGAAAGAAGGATAAAACAAGGGCGAATTAATTTTAAGCGCTCTTATCAATAAATTACAAGAAGGCTTTGCATAACCAAATAATTTTTGCTGTGCCATTTGATACTATTTCAGCAAAAACATCTTTTTATCTTCTTCCTATAATTAATCTTGCAAAATACGAATCCAACCCTACGGCTACCATTATATTGCCTTTTGCTTGGCACTTCCCATACCAACCGTTAAATGATACCGGACAACCGTAATCTTTCCAAGTTACTCCGTTGTAATGGACTACTCTTCCATAATTTCCTACGAGAAATACGTCGTTGAAATTAGTACCGCATGCATCCGAATAAAACGGAGGAGAAAAATTTATTTCTTCCCAGTCTTTTGGTGCGTTAGCTGCGGTTAATGTCCGCGACCCGGCAAAATAATATCTTCGTCCCGAGATAAACCATAAATGCCCGGAAGGCGGAAAAGTATATTCAGGATCTATCTCTGTTAATTTTCCGTTATTTAGATGGTAATATTTTATTACACGGTTTGGCTCACTCATAGGAGTAAACGCGTTAACGATAATTTCGTATTCGCCTTTCTCTTCGTTGTAATCTCCGTATATTGTTCCGAACGGCAACTCCGTTCCGCTCTCTATCTTCTCCCAACCGCTGCCGTCGTAATGCGCTATGTTGCCGTTATTGCCTACTACGTAAAAATCCGAACTCGATGTCCCCCACATTGAGTTTATCCTAGATGGGAAAACAGATTCCGGTATTTTTATTGAATGAAAACTACTCCCATCAAAATGAATAACACTTCCTATTCCAAACCAAATATTCGATTCATTGAACGCTATAATGGAATTAATAGGGCTAATATATTCCACACCTTGATAATAAAACTTAACTCTCCTCAACTCCCACTCTTGTCCGTTCCAATGAACGGCGTTGTAAGGTTGAACCCACACACCGTTGCTGTCCCATTGGTCTGTCCAAGAGGTGTGTATCTCTCCCACAGCCCAAATGTCGTTCTCGTTTATTATTGCCACGTCACGCAAATAACTGCTTCCGTTTGCTCCGCCGAATGTAAACGTCTCCCAAGTAAAATCGTGGCTTGTAGTATCCAACGTGGCAACGGTTACGGTTTGGCTTTTTACAGTCGGCTTCTGCGGTTTTATCAACTCCGCTCGGTAAGCGTAAGCGCGGTTCGGCAACAGTCCTTCGTCGTAAATTAGCGTGTCGGCGGTAGTAAGCTCAAGCGTTTGTTTAAGCGTATCGTTTGCGTAAAGTTTTACGCTTGCCGGTAACCCCGCATTTGTTTCGTTCAGCTTAATCCACGCTTCGGTGCAGCTTGCGTCCTCTACGGTAAGGTTTAGCGTTCGGTTCGGGTTGCGCTCCGGTTCGTTAAACATATTGCAAGAGGTTGCGGTAATAATTAAAATTGTCATCAATAATAAAAACGGCAAAAATATCCGGCTCTTTCTATTTGGCATAGTTATCCTCATAGTTTAATAATTAAGGTTTTACTCGGGGAGTTATATTTGCTATTCCCTCTCGGTAAATTAGGTTTATAC
>JALWEC010000489.1 GCA_027036655.1 Melioribacteraceae bacterium | reverse complement strand
TGGTTGCGCATCACATCCCAGCGGGCTTCTTCGTCAACTTCCGCAAGAATTGTCATTCCCTTTTGGAATTTAAAACCGTCGTTATTTTCGACAACGTGAATTACTCTCCCCTTTATTTTCAATACTCTCAGAACTTCAAAATGATTTTCCTCAACAATCAATTTGCCTTTATCGCTCACTTGTCCTCCCGATTCCGAATAGAAAGGAGTTTCGGGAAGAATGATAAATGATGTGTTTTCTTTCGTAATAAAATCGAGAACGGTTGTAATCTTTTTCAGTTTTTCGTAACCGCAGAAAAGCGTTTGAGGAATGTTGTCAAAATCAAAATTCTGTTCTATTCCGTCAACATCATAAGCGCCCGAAATTTTCTTTTTGGTAGATTCCCTTGCGCGCTGTTTCTGCTCGGACATTAGCGCTTCAAACCCTTTAATATCAACATCAAAGCCCTTTTCACGAGCCATCAGCTCAACCAAATCAACGGGAAAACCGTATGTGTCGTATAACTTGAAAACATCTTTTCCGGAAATCTTCTTCTCTTTTCCGGAGGAAGCGATAATATTTTCAAAAAGAACAATTCCACGGTCAAGCGTCAGGTTAAAGCTTTCTTCTTCGGCGAGAATTACCTTCTTGATGTTTTCGCGATTAGCTTTTATCTCCGGAAAAACTTCACCCATTCCGCCGCCCGCCTCGTCAATAACCACATCAACAAGTTTATGAAGGAACGGTTTGTTCAGATCCAGCTCTCTTCCGAAACGAGCCGCCCGCCGCAAAATTCTTCTTAGCACATAGCTTCTTCCTTCGTTGCCCGGAATTGCGCCATCTGCAATTGCAAAAGTCAGAGTTCTGACGTGATCGGCAATCACACGCATTGCGGCTTCATTTTCTCCTTCATATTTTTTATCGCTTAACCGAGCAATATTTTCGAGCAGTGGAATAAAAATATCCGTGTCGTAATTCGAGGTTTTACCGTTGAGTACGGCGACTACCCGCTCGAAGCCCATTCCCGTATCGATATGTTTCTGAGGCAAATCGCGCAGCGTCCCATCGGCGTCGCGGAAAGACTGAATGAAAACCAAGTTCCAAAGCTCAATACACATAGGGTCGTCCGCGTTTACCAGTTTCAGATTATCAAAATCATCGCTCAAATTAATATGAATTTCGGAAGAAGGTCCGCAAGGACCTGTTTCGCCCATTTCCCAAAAATTATCTTTTTCGTCGAAGCGTAGAATATGCTCGGAATTAATATCGGTGTGATTTTTCCAAATCTCAAAAGCTTCGTCGTCGGTTCTGAAAACCGTAGCCCAAAGCCGTTCTTTGGGAAGTTTCCACACATCGGTCATAAGTTCCCAAGCCCAAGTAATCGCCTCTTTTTTATAGTAATCGCCGAACGACCAGTTACCGAGCATCTCAAAAAAAGTGTGGTGGTAGGTGTCCCGACCGACTTCCTCCAAATCGTTATGTTTACCGCTAACACGAATACACTTCTGCGTGTCCGCCGCGCGTTTGTAATCCCTTGTTCCCTTTCCGAGAAAAACATCTTTGAATTGGTTCATTCCCGCATTAGTAAAGAGAAGCGTCGGGTCGTCGTAAGGGACTACCGGAGCGCTTGGAACGATTTTGTGTTCTTTATCTTTAAAAAATTGTAAAAATTGATTTCTGATTTCTTTTGATGTCATCGCTATTTCTTAATTGTTAAAATTGAGTAACAAATATAATCAACGGCAGAATTTCATTCGTAAATTTTTTGGATAGATAATTTAAGGAAGGTTTTGCATAACCCCGTAATATGTCATTCCGAATGGAGTGAAGCGAATTAAAGAATCTCAAAACAGGTAATTTTACCGAGTTTAGAGATATTTCGGACAGCCTCTATCTTCGCCCTCAACAAAAAGCAATTGGGGCAAGCTTGTCAAACTCAATATGACAAATTTAAGTTATGTAAAGATTTCTTAAGATGAAACATTTTTCGGGCGATCATTAGTCAGATAATATCTGACAATACCGACCAAACTTAATATCAGCCAGAACGCTTCGATTATAAAAGAGGATAGGTTGAAATCATAAAGAAGAGAAACAATAATTAACGCCGCTCCGATTGCGTTAAGAAGAGAATAAATCAAATCATTATTTGTCAGCTTATTTAACTGAATAAGAAGATAAC
>JALWEC010000488.1 GCA_027036655.1 Melioribacteraceae bacterium | reverse complement strand
GAATTAATCGCTTACGGAGCTTCGCCGAGAGCTACGTTAAGTCTTGCCGAAGGCGCGAAAGCAATGGCGTTTATTAAAAGGCGCGGATATGTAATTCCCGAAGATATACGCGCAATTGCCTATGATGTTTTGCGTCATAGAATTGCGGTTACCTACGAAGCTGAAGCGGAAGAACTGACTTCCGAAAATATAATTTCCGAAATTTTGAACAATGTTGAAGTTCCGTAACAGAGAGCCGTGGATACTAAAGAATTATTAAAACAAGTAAGAAGAATTGAGATAAAAACCAAAGGGCTGGTAAACGAAGTCTTTTCCGGCGAGTATCATTCCGCATTTAAAGGAAGGGGAATGGAATTCGCCGAAGTGCGTGAATATCAGCCCGGAGATGACATTCGCACAATCGACTGGAACGTTACGGCGCGTTTTAATCATCCTTTCGTTAAAGTCTTTGAAGAAGAAAGAGAACTTGTTGTAATGCTTTTAATTGATATGAGCGGCTCTCTCGGTTTCGGCTCGGCTGAAAAAAGGAAACAGCGTATTGCCGCCGAGTTAAGTTCCATACTCGCATTTTCCGCGATGAAAAATAACGACAAAGTAGGTTTGATTCTCTTTACGGATAGAATCGAACGGTTTGTTCCGCCGAAAAAAGGTCGCACGCACGTCCTTCGGATTATTCGTGAAATATTGTCGTTTGTCCCGGAAGGCAAAGGGACGGACATTAAGTCTGCGTTGGAATATTTTAACGGAATAATTAAGAAAAGAAGCATCTCGTTTCTGGTATCCGATTTTATTGACGATGATTACGATAAGATAATTAAAGTCGTTTCCCGTAAGCATGATTTAATCGGCGTGATTCTCGAGGACGAGAGGGAAACTTCTCTTCCTGAAATGGGACTAACGAAATTCAAAGATTTGGAAACCGGTGAAATTCGTTATATCGATTTATCCAACGGAAGCGTGCAAGATTATTTTAACAAAGTCGTTAATAAAAGAAAAAGCGAACTTCAACGGTTATTCAGATTAAGCGGAATCGACTCAATTCGCATTAATACAAAGGAATCATACATAAAGCCGCTTGTACAGTTCTTCAAGAAAAGGGAATCGAAACTGTGAAGAAATTACTTGTAATATTGCTGATGTTTTTGTGGATTCCGGCTCATGCGCAAAATATAAAAGCCCTTGCCACAACCGATTCGCTGCAGTATAATATCGGCGATTATATAGATTATTCCATTGTGGTTTTTGCGCCGGAAAAATATAAAATTACTTTGCCCTCCGTAAAAGACAGTTTGAAATCTTTAACGTTCCTCAGAGAAGGCAAAACCGATTTGGTGAAAAGCAAAAACGGATTTGCCACAACGACGTTTAATTTTGTCCTTGCGGGGTATGATTCCCTGAAAGAAACTATCCCGGCTATGACCGTAACGCTTACCGATACGACAAACAAAAGTCGGATTAAGATTAAAACCAATCAGGTTAATGTTGTCGTAAATACTTTGAAGATTAATTTAAAGAAAGACATAAAAGACGTTAAGCCGGTAGTGGAGATTCCTTATAATTGGGAAAAACTTATTCTGATTGTGTTAGGAGCGCTGATTTTATTGGCTCTGCTTTATTTTATTTATAAAAAATATTTTAAGAAAGAAACTGAAGAAATAAAGAAGACGCAAAGAATAATTCTGCCGGCTCATAAAATCGCATACAATAAGCTGCGGAAACTCGAAACGGAAAAACTTTGGCAAGCCGGAAAAATTAAGGAATTCCACAGCGGGATAACCGAGATTATCAGAGAGTATTTTGAAAACAGGTTCGGGTTCAATTCTCTTGAGATGACGACGGACGAAACTTTGCATGAACTGGAAAAAGTAGGACTTTCGCTTGATGTAGTAGAGACTACGAGAAAATTTTTACAGAACGCCGATATGGTGAAGTTCGCTAAATTTACTCCAATGCCTTCGGTTAACGAAGAAATGTTGAAGGAAGCATATAAGATTGTGGACTTAACGAAAAACGACGCCGAGACTGAAGTTACCGAGGAGGTTGACGATGTTCGGCGGAGTTAAATTCGCATATCCGGTTTTTCTTTATGCAATCGTTCCGGTTGTTATCGGGATGGTTTGGTATTACGCAAAAAAACGTAACAAGCTTTCGCCGGAAATTTCATACTCTTGGCTGAGTAAGGCGTTCGGAGAAATGAAACCGACATTGAAGGAACGGTTGATTCATCTGCCGTTTGTTCTACGTACTTTTGCTATAATTGTACTTTTAATTGCAATGGCAAGACCCCAGAGTTTTACGACCGGCGAGAATATTTCAACAGAAGGAATCGATATCGTAATGCTGCTTGATATTTCCGGCAGTATGCTTGCCGAAGATTTAAAGCCGAACAGATTGGAAGCCGCTAAAAAAGTAATCGATAATTTTATTAAGGAGAGAACTAGCGACAGAATCGGACTGGTGATTTTTTCCCGCGAGAGTTTTACTCAGTGTCCTCTTACAATTGATTACGGAGTGCTTCGTTCGCTGTTAAAGCAGGTAAAAAGCGGAATGCTGGAGGACGGTACGGCAATCGGTACGGCAATCGCAAACGGCGTAAACCGCTTAAAGGAGAGTAAGGCAAAAAGCAAAGTGATGATACTTTTGACGGACGGAGTTAACAACAGCGGTGAAATCGATCCTATAACTGCGGCTCAGATTGCCAAAACATACGGGATTCGAATTTACACAATCGGACTTGGAACGGAAGGAATGGCGCCTTATCCAGTGCAGACTCCTTTCGGCGTACAGTATCAGAATGTTCCCGTCCAAATTGACGAAAAGACTTTGAGGAAAATTTCTTCCATTACCGGTGGGAAATACTTCAGAGCTACAAGCAACAGCAAGTTGCGCGCAATTTATAAAGCGATTGACAAACTTGAGAAATCCAAGATAAAAGTAACTTCTTACAGACATGCGCATGAACTTTTTTACGGCTGGCTCGAAGCCGGATTAGCTCTGCTCTTTTTGGAACTATTGTTAAGTCACGCATATTTAAGGACAAATCCGTAGGTTATCAATGTTTAGATATGCACATAGCGAATATTTATATTTACTCTTTCTGCTGATTCCCGCGGCTATTCTGATTTTTTGGGATTTCTATAAAAGGAAGAACGCCTTAAAGGAATTTGCATCCGGAGAAGCCGCAAAACGTTTGGCGCCTAAAAAGAGCGGAATGAAGTTCTTCATTAAAGCGGGATTGGTTTTAACGGCTTTATTTCTTTTGATTTTTGCGCTTGCTAATCCACAGGTTGGGACGAAGGTTGAAGAAGTTAAACAAGTTGGAATTGACGTTTACGTTCTGCTTGACGTTTCTAACAGTATGAACGCCGAGGATATTAAACCGAGCAGACTTGAAAAAGCAAAGCACGATATTAAAAATCTGATAAAAAAATTGCAAGGCGACAGAATAGGACTAATAGTTTTTGCGGGAAGAGCTTATGTTCAATTTCCTCTTACAACCGATTACTCGGCGGCAAATATGTTTCTTGATGCGGTTGACACAAAGTCGGTTCCGCAGCAGGGGACTAACATAGGAGAGGCGATTGATTTGGCGCTTAAATCGTTTAAGAAAAAAACGGACACTAAAAAAGCTATCATTTTGATTACGGACGGCGAGGATAACGAAGGTGGAATCGATGCCGGAATCAAAAAAGCCAACGAAGAAGACGTTTCGATTTACACAATCGGATTGGGAACTCCGGAAGGCGCACCGATACCCGCTTACGACGCTTCCGGAAAAATGATCGGATATAAAAAGGACAGATACAACAAGGTGGTTTTAACAAAATTAGATGAAGCTACATTGAAAAAAATCGCTTCGGAAACTCACGGCAAATATTACAACGCTCAAAACGGCGAAAACGAATTGGAAATGATTTACAAAGATTTATCTAAACTGCAGAAAAAAGAATTCGGCTCGAAAAGAATTACCGACTTTGAGGACAGATTTTATTATCTGCTCTTTCCCGCTATTTTATTGCTCCTATTCGATTTCTTCCTGTCGCGAAACAAGACGAGACTCATGCGTAAACTTGAATCGGGAGGAGAAGGATGAAAAATATTGTAGTTTCATTATTGCTTGTTTCCGTTTTCTCCTTTTCGATTATATCGGCTCAAAGCGTTCGCACCGAAGTAAACAAAGGCGTTGAAGAATATAAGAAAGGAGAATTTGACAAAGCGGAAGTCGATTTTAAGAAAGCTTTGGAAAAAGATGTTTCCTCATTTGAAGCCCATTACGATTTGGCGAATACTTACTACAAAAAAGGGAATTACGATGAAGCGCTGAAAGAGTATAAGTCGGCTTTGGCTTTAACTAAAAACAAAAAGAATCAATCGAATATATTTTATAATGTCGGAAATTCTCTATTAAAAAAGAAGAAGATTGATGACGCGATTAAGGCTTATATTAATTCGCTAAAATTAAATCCTAAGGATAATGAAGCGAAATACAATTTATCTTACGCGCTTAAACAGAAACAGCAGAACAAGAAACAAAATAAACAAAACAAAAAGAATAACAAGAATAAGAAAAACAAAAAGAAGAACGATCAAAATAAAAACGATAATAAAAAGAATAAAGATAAAAATAAGCAGCAGAAGAAGAAAAATCAGGACCAAAATAAGGATCAGAAACAGAAGCAGAATAAACAGAATAAGAATAAACAACAGCAGCAGAAACAGAAACAAAAAATAAGCAAAAAGGAAGCGGAACGAATTCTGGCGGCTTTAAAAAAACATGAAAAAAATCTTCAGAAGAAGTTAAGGAAGAAAAAAGGAAAACCGATTAAAACGGAAAAAGACTGGTAGATAGGATGAAAAAATTTATAAATATACTGTTGGTGATTTTACTTTTTGCCTCAAGCGCCTTTGCGCAGGAGTATTCCGCATCTGTGGATAAATCCACTGTCAGGCAAGGAGAAAGATTCCAAGCTTATTTTACTTTTACCGGCGGAGATATTAATTCGGTTAAGAATTTCCGCGCTCCCGATTTCAAGGGCTTTACCGTTCTTAGCGGACCGAATCAATCTTCAAGTATGCAGATTATTAACGGAGCGGTTTCCGCGACAGTTACTTATTCCTACATTCTCGTAGCGCCAACGCCCGGCAGATATACAATCGGCTCGTCTTCCTTGTTTTACAAAGGGAAGCGGTATGTTACAAAGCCGATTTCAATCAATGTTGTAAAGGGAAAAGTCAGAACAAAGACTGACAACAGCTCCGGAATAAGCGACGAAGAACTTCGAAATAATATTTTTATAAGAGCCGTACCGAATAAAACGCATGTTTATAAAGGGGAACAGATAATTGTTTCTTATAAACTTTACACAAGATTAAATATCAAGTCTCCGCAAATATCAAAACTTCCTTCTTACAAAGGATTTTGGAACGAAGAGCTTGATATGTCGAACAACATCACGTTTGGCGCGGAAATGTATAAAGGAAAACGCTTCAGAGTGGCTACAATAAAGAAGATGGCGCTTTTCCCGACCGAAACGGGAAAACTTACGATTACTCCTTTTGAGCTTACAATCCCGATTGTCATACAGAAGCGGAGAAGAAGCGGAGATATTTTTGACGACTTTTTTAACGATCCTTTCTTTGACAGAACGGAAACTATTGAGCGGAACGTAGCGTCCAACAAAGTGAATATTTACGTAAAGGATTTGCCCGCCGGCGCGCCGAAATCTTTTACCGGAGCGGTGGGAAACTTTACGTTCAACGTTTCCATTGATAAACTTAAAGCAAAAGTAAACGAACCGATAACGATAAAGGTTGTTCTCAGCGGAACGGGAAACATAGAGCTTGCGCAGATCCCGGAACTAAAAGTGCCGGAAGGCTTTGAAGTTTACGACCCTAAAACATCTGAGAATATACAAAGAAAAAATTTTGTCAGCGGAACAAAGAAGGTTGAGTATCTGATTGTTCCGAGAATATCGGGAACGCGTAAGTTAGGCCCCATTTCTTTTACTTATTTTAATCCGGCAACGGAAAAATATGTAACAAAGTCTTTCGGACCTTACAGTATTGAAATTGAAAGAGGAAACGAATCTTACCAAAACGGAACGAGCGGCGCGGGCTTCAGTAAAGAAAATATTCAACTTTTAAGTAAAGATATCCGCTTTATTAAAACGGGGAATTTGAACCTTAAAAGAAAATCGGAAACCGAAGTTTTCCCGGACTGGCTTTATTACGGATTGGGAATACCGTTTTTACTCTTTATTCTGTTTTCGCTTTACGAGCTGAGAAGAAGAAAAATCGAAGGAAACACGGCGCTTGTTAAAATGAAAAAAGCAGAAAAGGAAGCTCGTAAAAGATTGAAGAACGCGAAGAAATCATTGGAACAAAACAACCTGTCCGAATTTTATTCCGATTTGGCGGCGGGACTTTTCGGCTATCTCGAAACCAAACTGCAAATTCCTAAATCTGAATTTACAACCGATAACGCTATAGCAAAGATGAAGATACTCGGAGTGGAAGAAAATCTGCTGAACGAAGTTCGGGAAATATCGGAAAAATCGGAATTTGTCCGATTTGCCCCTTCGTCGGTTGACAAAGTTTCGGCGAAAGAACTTTACGACAAAACAGTTAAATTAATCGTTGACCTCGACGGCAGTTTATCA
>JALWEC010000487.1 GCA_027036655.1 Melioribacteraceae bacterium | reverse complement strand
ACCGCAAACCGCTCACTGTTAACTGAAAAAATATGAATAGAATTATTACGGAAAAAGAACGCCGCTTCGAAATTGATAAAGGAACGAAAAATATCCGAATAGATGTTTTTCTGACAAATCACATCGAAAACGCGACGCGGACAAAAATCCAGAAATTGATAAAAGAAGGTTATGTTCTCGTAAACGGTAAACCTGTAAAATCGAACTATAAAATTGCCGGCGAAGAAATAATTGACGTACGGATTCCCGTTACTCCGCGTCCCGAAAAAATTGAAGCGGAGGATATTCCCCTTGAAATTATTTATGAAGATGATTATCTCCTGATAGTGAATAAACCCGCCGGAATGGTGGTTCACCCTGCGCTTGGGCACAGTTCGGGAACGCTTGTAAATGCGCTTCTTAACCATACGGCAAACTTAAGCAAAACCGATGAAGAAACGCGTCCGGGAATTGTTCACAGAATCGACAAAGACACTTCTGGACTTCTCCTTATCGCTAAGGATGAATGGATTCATTCACAGCTTGCGAAACAATTTTCGGAGCATACATTAAAAAGAGAATATTGGGCTGTAGTTTGGGGCTTATTTAAGGAGCAAAAAGGAGAGATAACTTCAAACATTGCAAGAAGCAAAAAGGACAGGAAACTTTTTACCGTTAGCGAGAACGGAGGAAAAACCGCGCATACTTTTTATGAAGTAATCGAGGAATTTGAGTTTGCCTCTCTCGTTAAACTTCATTTGAAGACGGGACGAACACACCAAATCAGAGTACATTTGTCATCGCTAAATCATCCTATTTTCGGGGATCCGAATTACGGCGGAAGAAGAATCGTTTACGGAGGCGATTTGGCAAAGTTAAAAGCGCGGGTTAATAATCTTCTTGAGATAATGCCAAGACAAGCGCTTCACGCCAAAACATTGGGCTTCTTTCATCCGGAATTAAAAAAGGATTTATTCTTCTCATCCGAACTTCCCAAGGATATGAAACTGTTAATAGAAAAATTGAGAGTGGATTAATCTCCGGTATAAATCTATATTCGGATATTTCCCCATTTTTGAAACCGGCAGTAAAATTCAATCCATATTTGTTAATTCTTCGCGAACTTTTCGGGGGAGCGTATTTACAACCAGTTCGTATGAATCGTCAATCCACTCTTTTATCAGCGCTGAATTCTCAATTTCATTGATTCTGATTGTATTCCACAAGCGTTTATTCATGTGGTATCCGGGCAGCACGCCTTCGTATTTTTCACGCAGTTCTACTGCTTTTTCCGGATCGCACTTTACATTTATTCCGTGTGGTAAGTCCAAAGCGATTAAACAAAACATTTTGTTCTTAACCTTCATCACCAAAGTTGTTTCGTCAAAGGGGAAACTTTCCGTTACCCCTTTTTTCTTTAAGCAGTAATTTCTTATTTCCTCAATGTCCATTTTTCTTCTCTCGGATTATGAGTCTGAAAAATAACAAATAATTTGCGGTTACAAAATCTTAGGGATAAAAGATACGAAGAAATAATCGCCCACTATCAACCAGACGTAAAGAAGCAAACCAAGCACAAACGGTTTTATTCCAGCCTGTTTGAATTTAGAGAAATTTGTCTCGACGCCCAGAGCCGTCATCGCCATTGTCAGGACGAATGTGTCCAATCTGTTTATGAATGTTACAACGGAAACGGGAAGTAAGTTCAATGAGTTAAATCCGATTACCACAAGAAACCAAATTGCAAACCAAGGAATCGTAATTTTACTTTTCTGATTTGAGTTTGCCGCCTTGCGTTTTCTCCCGAGAAAGTAGCTTAATATTATTAAGTAAGGTGAGAGAAGTATTACGCGAATCATCTTCACAATAACGGCGGTGCTTGCGACATCGGGTCCCATTGCGTTTCCCGCGCCGACTACATGCGCAACCTCATGCACCGAAGAGCCTGTGTAAATTCCCATCAGTTTCGGCGAAAAGTTAAGAATACCGGAACGGTACAAAACCGGATAAAGAAACATGGAAATCGTCCCGAAAATAACGACCGTCGAAACAGCCACCGCCGCTTTGTACGGTTTGCTTTTTACAACCGGTTCGGCGCCAAGAACTGCAGCCGCGCCGCAAATAGCGCTTCCCGTCGCAGTAAGGAGGGCGATTTCATCGTCAAGCTTAAGAAGTTTGCCCAACAAAA
>JALWEC010000486.1 GCA_027036655.1 Melioribacteraceae bacterium | reverse complement strand
CTCGATTCCTTTTTTAATAACTTGCCAGAATTCATTCTTATAAACTACCATTTTTCCTTTATCTCGATTCTGTGCGGTTATATTTGTAACATATCCGGAAAGAAAGGAGAGGATTAAAATTAAAATAATTTTTCGCATTTTTTACTCCGTGTTTATAGGTTGTAAGTTAATTTTCCTGTGATAATTAAAGTCTCGTTACATCGAAAATTATTATATTTATATATAATAAAGTTAAGAAAATATGAGTAAAGCTAAAAGACTATTTCAAGACGTTTTGTGGGACAACAAAGTCCTTAAGATATTTGCCGGCTCGAAAAGTTCCGTTTTGGATGTGCTGAAAAGCAATCCGATGTTTGAAGATTTTTCGAATAGCGAGCTGAAAGCGATTGCAAAAATTGCTTACGAAAGGGAATATAATCCCGGTGAATATGTTTTTCTGATGGGACAGCCGGGTGCAGCAATGTTTATTGTTTTCAAAGGGGAAATCAGTATTCAGCGCGAAGGAGAAAACGGCGCGGAAATAGAATTAACGAAACTTAAAGATGGCGAAACTTTCGGCGAGCTTGCGCTCCTCGATGATTCGCCCCGATCGGCAACAGCTTTTGTTGTTAAGCCGACAAAACTCCTTGCTATTTTCAGAGAGGATTTGTTAAATTTTCTTGCGGTTAATCCTGAACTCGGGGGGAAGATAGTCAAAAAACTTGCTATTATAACAGGCTACAGGTTAAGAATGACGAACGATTTACTTATGCAGAAACAGGCTGAACTTGAAAAATGCCGCGAAGAACTTTCGGAAATGAAAAATGATTGACCAGTCGCGTCAGTTACGTTCAAGAGTTTTTTATACGCTTTTTTTTATTTTCGGAGCGCTGATTACAATTTACCTGCTCGCCGTTTTAAGTCCGCTGATTTTACCCACTTTAATCGGGATTCTTCTTGCATACGTAACCAAACCGCTTCTAACTTTTTTGCGAAAAAAAGGGATTAACAAATCGCTTTCCGTCACAATAATTATTTTACTTTTCGGACTGGCAATTTTCGGGATCGGCAAAAAGATTTATTCCCTGATTCCTTCCTCGCAACAGCAACTTGTTATTCGCGTACAGATGCAGAATAAGATAGACAGAATGTATCTCGAGCTGCTGGGAAAAGAGAACTTTAGCTCCAAGGGAAATTTTGTAGATGAACTTTTCGGCAAACAGATGGAGCCTCTTCTCGCCAGTTTTAATGATTTCTTTTCCATGGACAAAAAAGAAGCGAAAAAGTTTAAGGATTATCTGAATTCCGATGCATTTACCGAAAACGAAAGAAGTAAAATCTTAAGTCAATATAATGAGATTAACAACTATGTTTTCCCTAAAACCGTAATTAAAAAGGAAGTTAACTCGGAAAATAATTCACCTTTACCGAAACTTCCTTCTCTTATCCCCGCATCGAAAATTACCCAATTTTTCAGCGAGCTGTCAAAGTGGATTGTAATGCCCTTTGTTTTCCTTTTTGTTTTGCTCGACGACGGAGAAATTAAAAAGTTTTTTGTTGGAATAATGCCGAACAGATATTTTGAAATGTCTCTGATGGTATTTGAAAGCGTGGACAGGGCAATCGGCAAATATCTCCGTGGAACAATTTTACAGTCCTCTTTGGTCGGACTTGTTATTCTCGTCGGACTTCTTCTGATTGGATTTAAACCTTCGGCTGCTTTTACGATTGGAATTGTCGCGGGAATATCGAATGCAATTCCGTTTTTAGGTCCGATAATCGGTTTCGGAGCGGGTATTCTTTATGCTATGATTGTCGAGGAAATCACTCCTATTATTCCTTTTATCGGTAATGATGCGGCGGTGCTCGGCGTGGTGATTGTCGTACTGATAGCTCAATTTTTGGATAATACTGTTTTTCAGCCGTATGTTTTAGGAAAAGCCGTAAATCTACATCCGCTTGTAGTTGTTTTGGGAGTAACCGGTGGTTCTATAGCTTTTGGTTTTTGGGGAATGTTCCTTGCAATTCCGACAATTGTCGTTTTCAGAGTAATTATTTCAACGATTTATAAACAGTTAAAAGCATATCAAATCATATATTAAAATTTTTAGGAAAAGTACCGATAATCAACTACTATGACAGACGAAGAAAAAATTAAATGGTTTGACCGCGCGCTGCGGTTTGTACTG
>JALWEC010000485.1 GCA_027036655.1 Melioribacteraceae bacterium | reverse complement strand
TAGCTAAATTTCTGATAATTGTTGAGTTTAAGTAAGTGTATTTTTCGTGCGGCATAACAAAAATCGTTTTAATGCCGGAGGAAAGTTTTCTGTTCATCAACGCCATTTGGAACTCATATTCAAAGTCAGTAATAGCCCGCAAGCCCCTTATTATTCCGATAGCTCCGAGACTTTCGGCGTGTTCTACCGTCAGTCCGTCAAACGAGTCAACGCGCACATTTTCAAAGTCTTTTATACTTTCTTCAATCATTGTTACGCGTTCCTCAACCGAAAACATTCCGGTTTTGGCGGGATTTCGCGCAACAGTTACAACCACTTCGTCAAACAACTCCATGGCCCTTTTAATTACATCGATATGCCCGTTTGTTACCGGGTCAAACATTCCGGGATAAATAACGCGTTTCATTTATTTTCATCCTTCATTTTAAAAAGATAAATCAAGCTGTCGCCCAAACGTCTGACAGGTTCGGCGCCGAAAGCTTCGGTATCTTTATCTTTGGTTTGAATTGAACGTTCAATAATTAACAATCCGTTTTCCGAAAGTAAATTCCGTGAAAAAATATTTTGAAAAACTTTGTAAATATCGTCGCGGAAAAAGGGAGGATCGGCTATAATAAGGTCAAACTCTTTCTCCGTTTGTCCGCTGAATTTTACCGCATCGCTTTTATGAACTTTGCACGACTCGGCAACATTTAACGAATTTACGTTCTCTTGAATATTCTTAAAAATCTTAAAATTTTGTTCTACAAAATCCACAAACTCCGCGCCGCGGCTCAAAGCTTCAAAACCGAGCGCGCCCGAGCCGGCGTATAAATCACAAACTCTTGCATCCGTAAAATCAAAAACATTGTTTAGAAAATTAAATATTGCTTCGCGGTTTTTATCTGTCGTAGGGCGGACTTGTTTTGAATTCGGGACTTTTATAGTTCTGCCACGCAAAAAACCGGCAATTACACGCATTTAACTGACTCTCAAAAATAGCCCTAAAATCGGAGCGTAAGCGGCGCTCTCAGCATCGGAGAACTCTTCTCCGCTTAGCTTTGCCAGGTAGTTAATTTCAACAGGGCGGAGAGCGCTATTTATTTTCTCTCCTATTTCATCGCCGGAAATATATCCCGCAACCGCAACAGTAAGCTCTGAACCGGAAGCGACAAGCTCCGTAAAAATCTTCTTTTCCCTTTCAAGCAACTCCGTAAGGTTTTCCGGATTAAAATTTATCGATTTTATCCGTTTAATTTGATTATCCGAAATCAATAAAACCGCAAACTCATTCTCCTCAAAATAGAAAAACAAAACCGATTCGGGCAAATCTTTTTTAACCGCCTTAAAAGCATTCACGGCGGAAATTGCAGGGTGATCAATAAACTTCAGTTTTAAGTTTTTCCTTAAAACAAATTTTTGAAGAATTTCGATATTCCTTTTTTTGAGCGTAAAGGCATTTACATATCTTTTGTCATTAAGCTCGGATATAAAAAAGGAAACCGCATATTGTTCGCTCTCAGCTTCGGGAAGCAGCCGGGAAAACTCCCAAAGAATTTGAGATTGAATTTCTTCATTGGTTAATTTTTCTTCCAATGGGAAATAAAACGATGTGTAAAAATTTAAAGGAAACGTAAAAGAAATTTCGTCAAAATTTTCTTCCGATTTCTGCAGAGCGTCCTCAAGCAATGAAATTAAGGCAATTTCGGAAATGTCTTCGGTAATCCCTTCTTCGGAATCAATTGAAAATGCGTCGGAAATAATCAGACGCTTTTCTTCAAAAAGTTTTTTTGCGAAAAATATTTTGGAGCCGGTAATTGTAACTCCGGCTCCGTTATTAAAAAATGACATGCTTAAAAATTATTCCCAAGATGCGGTATTTAATGAAGCGTTGTTGTACAAATCTCCAATAGAACCGTAACCGTCTTTATCTTCAAGATAGTAACGGTGTCCGAATGTTCTTACCGTATCGATCTTAATAATTTTTCCTCTTCTGTTTACGGTTGTGTCGTATTCGACGGAGGAATCGACCTGGAGCAGGTAAGGACGAAGCGACTTAGGCGAATGCGCCAATGATTCCGGAACAAACGCTCCAACCGAAATAAGAGGCTTAAACGGATTAGTCGGTTTTTTTGTAATTGTGTCGATACCGGTCATTACCTTTTTAACGGTGGAATCGGTTTTGATAAACTCGATCAAACTGTCAAGATTATCCGTATAATATCCTTTTTCTTTTTGCCAAAGAATTTCAGCCTGGCGTATGTCGTCCATTCTGATTCTTGATTCTTTCTTAAAATATCTTTCCTTGCGCATAATTTCTCTCGGTTGAATAATAGCTACCTCAATCAAAACATAAGATAATACTACTATTACAACCCACAGAGCCGCATGAATGTACCAAGGCTCCTGTTTTTTTTGAATCATATCTTCCTCCGAGAGTACTCTTTTTTATTTAACAATAATAAATTTCTTAATTTCGGCAAATTTTTTATTCCCGATTCCTTTAACGAGAAGCAAATCTTCCTTATGTTTGAACGATTTTAATTCTTCGCGTTTTTCGATAATTCGCTCGGCGGTTTTCATGCCGATGCCGGGCAAATCGCTTAATTCCGCTGCCGACGCTGAATTTATATTAACAAATTTACTCTTTCGAGAAAGAGTATTTTTTATTTTTGATTTATTTTTACTAAAATCTAAAAGTTCTTGTTTAGAATCAACTTTTTTTTCTTCAAATATTCCTTCTTTTACTTTTTTTACCGAATCGTAAGCGGTAAAAAGGGAATCTTGTCGGGAATAATCAAATTTGGTCGGTGGATGATTTTTTTCATAATCAAAATACCTGAGTACCAATCCCGCTAATAAAGCAAAACCGAGTATCAATATAACTTTCAGCTCTGTCGGTGTAAAACCGAATTTTCTCGCAAACTTTTTAAAATCCACTTTTTTTAATAACGTTTTTTATATAGAATTTTAGAATGTTATTCCTCCGCAATCTTTTAGCTATTCATTCATAATTCAAAATTTCCCGCCGAAAGTTATTGCGGAACTTTAATATTCGGCTGATTCTGAAGTTCCTTCAGCAATTCTTTTTCTTTCGACGTAATTTTTTTCGGAACGTAAATATTAATTCTTACAAGCTGGTCTCCCGCGCCGTGACGGTTAAGGTGTTGAATTCCTTTGTGTCTCATCTTCAATAACTTTCCGGGCTGAATTCCCGCTTCGATTTTCAACTTGGCTCTTCCGGTTAAAGTCGGAATTTGCACTTCGGTTCCGAGAACCGCTTCGGGGAAGCTGATTGTCAAATCATAAATTACGTCGTCGCCGTTACGGGTAAAATATTCGTGAGGAAGCTCTTTAAATATTACGATAATATCTCCGGCTGGACCTCCGTTTTTACCGGCGTTTCCCTGACCCCGCAGAGTCATATAGTTGCCGTCGCTAACGCCCGCGGGAACATTTATCTTAATTGTTTCCTCTACTCTTACTCTTCCTTCGCCGTTGCAAACGTTGCATGGATCGGTAATTATTTTCCCGGTTCCGCCGCATCGCGAACAAGTCGTAATATTTACAAACTGTCCGAACATCGATTTTGAAACTTGCCTTACTTCTCCGCTACCGTGACAAACAGGGCAAGTCTGGAAAGCGTTGGCGTTCTTTGCGCCTGTTCCTCCGCAAGCAGAACATGTTTTATATTTTTTCAGCTTAATTTTTTTTGTAGTTCCGTTTGCGATTTCTTCCAAAGTCAGTTTCAGCGTTACTTTCAAATCGGAACCGGGCGTTCCCGTTGCGGCTCTTCTGCCGGAGGATGAATGTCCGCCGCCGAATATATCGTCGAAAATCGAACCGCCTCGTCCGCCGCCGCCTCCGAAAATATCGGAGAAGTGACTGAAAATATCGTTGATGTCGCTGAACCCCTGAAAATCTTGTCCGCCGCCCGGAGCGTTAAAACCGAAGCGATCATATTTTTCACGCTTTTCATCGTTGCTTAAAACTTCGTAAGCTTCAGCCGCTTCTTTGAATTTTTCTTCCGCGGCTTTATCTCCCGGATTTTTATCGGGATGATATTTCATAGCCAGCTTTCTGTACGCTTTTTTTATTTCCTCTTTCGAAGCGTCTTTTGAAACGCCTAAAACTTCGTAATAATCTCGTTTATTTCCCATATTTTCTTATCCTTCATCCTTTGCTTGTTCTTCTTTTTCCTGACTTACAACAACCTTAGTGTGCTTGATAACTTTATCCTTGTATGTATATCCGGGCTCAACTTCGTGAAGAACAGTGTTTGGCTCAACTTCGTCCGATTCCTGACGCATCAGCGCTTCGTGCAGATTAAAATCGAACTCTTTTCCCAACGCCTCTATTTTCTTTACTCCTTCTTCTTCCAACAATTTTTTGAAATTGGAGTAAACCATTTTTATTCCTTCGGCAAAAGATTTTATGTCGCTCTTTTCATCCGCGTGATCAATCGAACGCCCCAAGTCGTCATAAATCGATAAGATTTTTTTTATAAACGGTTCGGCGGCGTATTTGAAAATATTATTTTTTTCCTCGTCGGTTCTTCTTTTGTAATTTTCGAACTCCGCGACTTTCCGCTGAAGTAAATCGCTTAAGCGTTTGTTGTCTTCTTCAAGTTCTTTAATTCTTTCTTCAAGATTTATATTTTCGTTTGTTTCCTGTTTCTTCTGCTGTTCCTCAGCATTATTTTCTTTATTAACTTTTTGATTTTTTTCGTTATTCATCTTTTCCTTTTTTTCTTCTTTCTTGTTCTTTGATTTATTCTTGCTCATCTCTTTAATCCCCTAAAATTTTTATGATTTCAACTTCTTCATTTCCTTTGATAACATCTCCGCGATATATTCTATTGCGGCGACTGTTTTTGAATACTCCATTCGCTTCGGACCGATTATGCCCAAAGCTCCGCTTATTTCACCCACTTTATATTTCTTTGTAACCAGACTGTATTCCTGAAACTTTTCGTTGTCGGCTTCTTTCCCGATTGAAATTGCAAACATATCCTGGTCGCCGAAGCGTTCATCAATAAAATGAATGATAACGTCTTTGTTCTCAATCAGTTCGATTACGCTTTCAAATTTTTCGTGGTCCTTAAATTCCGGTTGACTCAAAACGTTCCGCGCTCCCGAAATATAAGATTTATCCTCTATCGTCATATCGGAGAAAATCTTATCCGAAGAATCGAGAAAAAGCCGGATAATCGGTTCAAGCTCCGATTTCACCGTGTCGCGCAGACGTTCCTGCATACTCCTTTTTATATCGACAAATTTTAATCCGGAAAGGCGTTCGTTTAATAATCTCTGAACGGCTTCCAATTTTTCCGAACTAAGCTTTGTATTTACTTCCATTGTTATTGTGCGAATTAGTCCCGACTTAACGCTGATTACAATCAGCAGTCGCGACGTGGAAATCTTCACAAGCTGAATTTTTTCCAGTATCGCGTCCTTAAATCGCGGATAAGTTACGCACGCCAACTGATTTGTAATCAAACTTAAAACCGATGAAGCCTGTTTCAAAATTTCGTCGGGAGAATCGCTCTGAGAATCAAGCTTTTTCTTAATCAGCTTTTTCTCTTCCGGCATCAGCTTCGGCTTCGGCATTAAAGAATCCACGTAATAGCGGTAACCTTTATCGGTCGGCACTCTTCCCGCCGACGTATGAGGATGATCCAATAAACCCGCTTCCTCGAGATCCGCCATGATATTTCTCACCGTGGCGGGGGAAATCCCGAGGTCGTATTTCTTTGAGATATTCCGCGATCCGACCGGCGTTGCCGTCAGAATGTACTGATGAATCACATATCTCAAAATCGATTTTTCTCTATCCGAGAGCTTAGTTACGTTCATCACTCATTTTTTAGTTTAAATATGTAAATGTATGAAAAATTAACTATTTTTTCACTCCGAATGAGATGCTTTAAACGGAAATGCGGTTCTTTTTTCCCCTTGGTTTTCTCTCCGTTTTTAAAGCGAATCTTATACATTTTTGATTTTCATTTGTTTCTTAATTAATTATCGGGGAAACCCTAATGAGCACTTCCTACAAAAAAGCCGGAGTAGATATTTCAGCCGGCGAAGAATTGGTAAACAGAATAAAGAAAACCGTAAAACCGACATTCAACGAAAATGTTTTAACCGGACTCGGACATTTCGGAGCTTTTTTTAACGCCGATTTTCACGGCTACGAAAATCCCGTCCTTGTTTCGAGCGTTGACGGAGTAGGGACAAAATTAAAAATTGCCATTATGGCGGATAAGCACAACACCGTCGGGCAAGACCTTGTGAACCACTGCGTTAACGATATCGCGGTCGGCGGAGCGAGTCCTTTGTTTTTTATGGATTACTTGGCTTTCGGGAAACTCGACGTTGATAAAGCCGAAGAGATAATTTTCGGGTTTGCCAAAGCCTGCCGGGAAAACGGCGTTGCGTTAATCGGCGGAGAAACAGCCGAGATGCCCGGCTTATACGACGAAAAAGATTATGACATTTCCGGAACGATTGTCGGCGTTGTCGAAAAATCAAAAATTTTAGATTCGGATTCCGTTTCCGCCGGAGACGTTTTAATCGGGTTCGAATCAAACGGACTTCACACAAACGGTTATTCGCTCGCAAGGAAAGTCCTTTTCCCGAAATACACGCTTGAATATCGTTCGGACGATTTGGAACTGCCTCTCGGTGAAGAATTG
>JALWEC010000484.1 GCA_027036655.1 Melioribacteraceae bacterium | reverse complement strand
GTTAAAAACCGATAACACAACAATCAGCGCGGCGACTCCGAGACTTACTCCGAGAACCGAAATCCGTGAAATAACGGTAATAAAATTGAGCCGGCGTTTCGACTTCATATATCTTTTGGCAACGAAATACTCAATCATTACTCGTTCCTTATCGCGCTTATCGGCGAAATTTTTGAAGCGAATTTACTCGGTATCCAGGAAGCAAATAAGGCGACAGCCAAAGTTCCGGCGGTAACAATAACGTAGTAGAAAGGAGATGCCGCAATTTTAAGCGTATCGATAAAATAAATATTCCCCGGAAGGGAAACGATGGAATATTGGTCTTGAATATACGTTAGGAGCAATGTCAGAAGCGCTCCGAGACTTACTCCGAGCAGGGCAATCACAAAACCCTGCAGAACAAAAACGTTAGTAATGGTTTTCCCTCTGTAACCGAGTGTTCGTAAAATTCCGATTGATTTTTTCCTTTGCAGAACCAGAATAAAAAGCGCTCCGACAATATTAAAAACCGCCACAAGAACGATTGCCGTAAGGACTATCGGAATCGGTTTTTTCTGAAGTTCCAGCCAAACAAAAATGTTCATGTGAATTGCGAAAATCGAGCGGGAATAATAAGGATAGGGAAGCGCTTTTTTCAGTTCGGCTGAATAACTTTCCGCTTTGTTAACGTCTTTGATGTAAATATTTAAACCGCTGATTTCGTTTCTGATTTCAAACAAACTCTCCGCGTCTCTTTTTGAGATAAAACAGAAGGAATCGTCGTAATAGGGCATCCCGACCTGAAAAATTCCGCTGACATAAAAGTTCTCAATATTTGGCGGGTTTTTCATATCGGGAATTTTATCATTTTTAAGAGCGAACACGGTAATTTTGTCGTTAATTTTTATTCCCAATCTCTCGGCAAGAGTTTGTCCGATTATGATTCTGTGATTACCTAACCGAGGTTTCCCACGCCGAACAAACTTGGAAATGTTGGCGATTGTTTGTTTTCCGGATAAACCGGTGATAATTGCTCCGTCGCTGTTTGATTTTGATTTAACCAGCGTATATTTGGAAAGAAACGGCTCTACGGAAACCAAATCTTTTCCTATTATCTTCTCGATTTCACTTTTTACTTCATTATTATAATTAATGTTGCGGTTGGAATATCCCGTAATTTTTATATCTGAATCAAAGTTTGTCGCGGTCGTAAAAATCGAATTTTCAAATCCGGCCAAAATTTGCAGTGTAAGAATTAAAACCGTAACTCCTACGGCGATTCCGAGAATCGAAAACGTTGTGGTTAAGGAGAAAAAATTGGAATGTTTTTTCGAGCGAATAAAACGATATGCAAGAAATAAGTTTATGTTCAATATTTTATAAATTTTTAATTTATAAAATAAGAGTAAAAAAAAACTAATGAAATAAAATAATCAAAATTGACATTTAATGAGTAATATCATAATTTTACAAGCTCAAATATTTTGAGAACGGGGCGTAGCGTAGTCCGGTTAGCGCGCCTGCTTTGGGAGCAGGAGGTCGCAGGTTCGAATCCTGCCGCCCCGACAAAAAGTTCTTGTTCTTTTTGTGTTGGTTTTATAAATTTTGCAGTAAAAAATGCGCCCGTAGCTCAACCGGATAGAGCAACGGCCTTCTAAGCCGTAGGTTAGTGGTTCGAGTCCACTCGGGCGTACTTTTTTTTAAACGGTGGATGTAGCTCAGTTGGTTAGAGTATCTGGTTGTGGCCCAGAAGGTCATGGGTTCAAATCCCATCATCCACCCGAGCAAGGCCCTATGGTGTAACTGGTTAACACATCACCCTTTCAAGGTGGAGAGTACGGGTTCGAGTCCCGTTGGGGTCACCATGTTTTTGAAGTTTTGTTGATGTCTTTTTCTGGCCCTATGGTGTAACTGGTTAACACATCACCCTTTCAAGGTGGAGAGTACGGGTTCGAGTCCCGTTGGGGTCACAACATTTTATGAGCCGTATGAAAAGTACTGATTACTTACCTAATAAATACGCAATTAACGATAAATATTGCACTCCTGACGACAAAGCTATTTATACATCTTTCCCTTCAATTTATTTTTACCTTAAATTAGTTAGCATTTTTGCAATAGCTAATGATCAGTCCGTAAAAGGGAAAATGGACGACTTTAATTGGATTAAAGCTTCAGATGAAATTTTCAGAG
>JALWEC010000483.1 GCA_027036655.1 Melioribacteraceae bacterium | reverse complement strand
CCATTACCTCTTCAATCAAATCTTCCGGCAAATCGATGTAAAAATTTCGCGGTACGGAAGTAAGTTGTTTTTTTGACGTCAATATTTTAATGCCCGGAATGATAGGAGCGTCAATGCCGATTTCGCGAGCCGTTTTAACATAATCAAAATATTTTTGATTGTCGTAAAACATTTGAGTTACGATGTAATCGGCGCCAGCGTCGATTTTCTGCTTCGTGTATTTTAAGTCGGTCAGCAAATTCGGCGCTTCAAAATGCTTTTCGGGATAACCCGCAATCCCAACCGAAAAACGGGTAGGAGAAGCGTCAAGCAATTCTTCCTCGAGATAAATTCCCTTATTCATATTATCGATTTGCTGTACCAAGTCAACTGCGTAGCGGTTAATCGAGCGTCCGAAAGAAACCGGTTTTTGGAACGCGCTGTTATCCCCTTTAATTGCAAGAAGATTACTGATACCGAGATAGTGAAGCTCAATCAGAAAATCCTCGGTTTCTTCTTTAGTAAAGCCGTTACAGATTACGTGAGGCACGGCGTCGATATTATACTTGTGCTGAATAAGAGCGCAAATCCCAAGCGTGCCCGGGCGTTTCCGTTTTACCTTTACGCGGAAATCTCCCGAGTTGGTTTCCTCGTATATCACTTCTGCGGCGTGACTCGTTATATCGATAAATGGCGGATTGTATTTCGCCAATACGTCGAGCACCGACAAAAGCTGATTCAAATCGCCGCCTCTTTTGGGCGGAATAATCTCAAAACTTATAATCGTATCGTTCGCTTTTTCGAGATGTTCAATTACTTTCATTTTAAAACCTATAATTTTTGATTATCCGGCGTGAGAGTCAGCAGTGAATTTCCTTTTCTAGAATCAACAGTAAAATCCGTTCTCACTTTGTAATATTTTCCGTTCAGCCAGCTTGGAATCATTTCCTTGTAGTGTGGACTGATAAAATTCCCCGATTCTCCACTCGGCAGAACAATATAAAAAAAGTTCGGTTTCGCAAAATCAAATATGAAGCGCATTGAAGGTCCGAGAATATTGGCGTAAGGCTTACGGAAAGAATATTCCGTATTAAAAATTGTCGTTCCCGAGCCGCCGATTTCGTACGGTCCAGCGTCGAAAGTTTTATCGAGCAGGCCGGAAGCCCCGTGCAACGCGTGTTTGAAAAGGATGTAGTGTAATTTTCCCCACTGCCACCGGGCGGGATTTTTTCCGAATTTCTTTTCCAAATCGGAAACGGCGTTTTTTAAACTTTCTCTGATTATATCGTCTCTCGTTTCAACCGGTTTTGTATTTACATTATCAAAAATAGGATGATGATTGTTACCTATCATCTCCAGAACTTTTCTGTAAGGAACGTTTGCCATAAAAATATACTCTTCAAAAAGCTCGCGCCCCATTTCATCTTCAAAAATATTTTTCAAAAACTCATTGTAAAATTCGGAATATATCGCCGGAGTTTGACTTTCCTTGCTCATATTGAAGTCCCAGTTTTTCAGTAACTCCAGAGCGGTTTTCAAGTTCGGGGAAAGCGAATCGGCGGAAGAAAACGCCGCGACAATGTAAGGCGTAAGTGTGCGGGCGTATGGTGAAACCTGATCAACCTGATATTTTTGAAAATCTTTTACCGTGTGTTTCTCTTTTGATTTCAGCAATTCGGTAATTCTTTCGATTCTCGACGCCGGTTCCCAAACGTTTGAAATATGATACTTGTAATTTTTAACGACTTTATTGTTTGCCGTAGCAATAAAATTTTGTGAAGGATTGTAAAACTGCGGCAGCTTGTCAAACGGCACAAATCCCTTCCAGTCGCTTTTACTTGTAGTCCCGTCAAACACCAGCGTCGGGCTGTTGGTTCTTCTAATCGGGAGCTTGACACCGCAGATGTAGCCGATGTTTCCGAGCCTGTCCGCGTAAACAAAATTTTGTCCCGGAGCCGAAAAAAGCTTAACACCGTTTCTGAACTCTTCCCAATTTTTTGCTTTATTAATATCGATTAAAGCGGCGACTTCATTGCTTAAGTCCAACCCGGTCCAACGCATACTGATAGGAGACGAATCGCCATCTTCGGTAAAAAGATGAATTCCGTTGATAATCGGTCCGCGATGCGTGTAATATTCTTTAACGATAACGTCGGGTTTATCCTTAACTTTAATTGTGTCGGCGTAAACTTTAAGCGATTTCCATTTTCCGTCCAATTTGTAGTGCGATTTGCTCGAATCCAACTCTTCGATGTAGTAATCGGAATCGTCCGCCATCACGTTTGTAAGTACCCACGAAATATTGTTGTTCTTGCCGATTACAACGCCCGGAACGCCGGGCAGCGTTACTCCGGCAACTTCCCACGTCGGAGATTTAATTACGGCAAGATACCACAAGCCGGGCAGTTGATGCGCAAGGTGCGGGTCGTTTGCAATAATCGGGAAACCGCTTTCGGACATCTTACCGTTTACAACCCAATTGTTCGACCCGATGTGAGTGCCGGTAAATCCCATAAATTGTCTGAACTCTCTGTCTGTCTTAATCAGCGCGTCGGAAATTAACGGCATTTCCTTTAACCGCTTCGGAATAATTGTCGGGGCGTTTTCGGGAAAATCGGGAAGAAGCAGTTTTACTTTTTCCTCTCCCAATTTCTGAACCAAACGACTGAACGCGACATCCGTCCACCAGCTGATGTTTAATTGATAAGCTAAGAGTTTGGAAATCAACACCGATTCTTCCGGCTTCCATTTATCCGGAGTATAATTAAGCAAAGTAAACTCAACGGGGAGTTTTCCTTTATGACTTTTCAAAAAAGCGTTAACGCCTTTTGAATAGGCGATTAAACTCCGTTTAACTTGCGCGGGAACGTTATCGTAGTATTTAAATCTGTTCCGGTAAAAACCGAACGTTCGGAACATCTTGTCGAACTTTACGGTTTTATCGCCGATAACTTCGCTTAAGCGTCCTTCTATTGCGCGGCGCATCAAATCCATTTGAAATAAGCGTTCCTGAGCGTGAAGATAGCCGAGCGCAAAGGCGGCGTCCTCTTCATCGTTGGCTTTGATATAGGGAATGGCAAGGGAATCGCGATATATTTTAACGGTTGAAGTTATTCCGTTAACCTTTTCATTACCGCTGTATTCCGGAAGCGTACGGTTCAACATAAAATAAGCTACCGCTGCAATTACCATAACAAGCAGAATAACCGAAACCAAAACAGAAAGTGTGATTTTTATTATTCTATCCATTCCCGCCTCTTTTTATTACTTATAAAATTAATATTTAACGTATTCTTTTTCTTCTCTTAAATCGGAATCGGTGCGCATATTTATTGAGTTTTTAATTGCGAATCTCTCATCATTGTTGAAATAAACCGAACGCGCAAGCTCAATAAATTCATCATCAAACTCTTTTCGGGCTTCTTTTCTTCTGATTTTATCCTCAATTTCCCAAAGTTTTCCGTTAACCTCGATTAATTTAAGAAAATCTGCGTCATTTTCGTCAATTCCCAAAGATTTCATTGTTCCGAATAATTCATCATACTCTTTATTTATATTTACAAGCTTTTTTTCGTCTTTAACTCTTCTCTTTTTTATCCACAGTATCGAAACTTTATCCACTAATTCTCCGTTGGAAACTTCGACTTTCATACTTTTTCTCCTTTAATTATATAAATTTTTGCAAAACCTAAAATTATCATATTGAGTTCGCCACACTTGCCCCAATTGCTTTTCGTTGGGGACGAAGGTAGAATCCATCTGAAATATCTCTAAATTCGATATAATTACCGATTCTGAGATTCTTCACTCCGCTTCGCTTCATTCAGAATGACAAATAGATTGGGTTATGCAAAGCATTCTTATAGTAAAAAAAATTGAGTTGTAATTTAATGACATTTATATTGATTTGAAAGAATTCCTTTCCATTTATATCGTAATAAATTTATATTTATTCTTTTATAAAATTATCATAATCAAAGGAAAAACAGAAGATGATTAACATACTTTTACCGCTGATTACGCTTCTTATTCTAATCGCGATTTTGCTTCAAATCAAACTTTTGCGCGAAAAGAAAGACGTTTCAGCAGCCGATGAAATAAACGAGAAAATAAATTCGTTGATAAAAGAAAATAATGCGCTTCTTCGCGATGAATTTTCCGCCAACAGAAAAGAAACGGGCGAAGCTCTGCGAGATCAGCGTCAGGAATTAACCGGCGCGTTAAAGCTTCTCGGAGATCAGCTCTTTAACCGTTTTGAGGATTTTTCCAAAAAGGAAGCCGAGCATTTTGAAAAATTCGAGATGCGTTTGGAAAAATCGATTAAGTCTTCGGAAGAAAGATTGGATAAAATCGAAGAGAGAATAGGAAAAAACCTGACGGACATCAGAACAAACAACGAACAAAAATTGGAAGAGATGCGCCAAACGGTTGACGAAAAACTTCACGCAACATTGGAAAAAAGACTGGGCGAATCCTTTAAGCAAGTCAGCGAACGGCTTGAAGCGGTTCATAAAGGATTGGGCGATATGCAAAACTTAGCGACGGGCGTAGGAGATTTGAAGCGGGTTCTGACAAATGTTAAAACGCGAGGAACGTGGGGAGAATTCCAGCTCGGGCATTTAATCGAGCAGATTTTAACGCCAAGCCAATATGAAACTAACGTCGCCACAAAAAAAGGAAGCGACGCGCGCGTGGAGTTTGCCGTTAAGCTTCCGGGCAAAGGGAATAGAAAAGAGGAGATTGTCTGGCTGCCGATTGACTCCAAATTCCCCAAAGAAGATTTTGAAAGATTAATGAACGCCAAGGAAATTGCCGACACAAACGAGATTGCGGAATCCAGGAAAGGTCTGAAGCAATCGATTAAACTTTTTGCCAAAGATATTTCAACGAAATATTTATCTCCCCCCGAAACAACCGATTTCGGCATAATGTTTATTCCGCTCGAAAGTCTTTACGCCGAAATTCTTTCGATCCCCGGACTCGCGGATTCGGTGCAGAGAGATTTCCGGATAACAATTGCCGGTCCGACAAATTTGCTTGCGCTGTTAAACAGTCTGCAAATGGGATTTAAAACGCTTGCGATTGAAAAGCGTTCCAGCGAAGTGTGGAAACTCTTAAGCGCGGTTAAAACGGAGTTCGGCAAGTTCGGCGACATCTTGGAAAAAACCCAGAAGAAGTTAGAAACCGCCAGCAACAGCATCGGCGAAGCCACGCGGAAAACAAGAACGATTGAACGAAAGCTGCGAGGAGTGGAAGAGCTTCCCGCTTCCGAAACAAGTAAACTGATAACCGATGACGAAGGAGATGAATAAAAAATGAATATTGATTGGATAACGGATTTTGAAATCGCCAAGCAGGTTTCGATTAAGGAAAGAAAACCTATTCTGCTCCAGTTTGAAAGGGAAAAATGTTCCGGATGCCGCAAACTGGACGCGCTTACTTACACGGACGAGAATGTAATAAAAGAACTGAGCGAATGGTTTGTTCCGCTTAAACTTCAAATATTGGAAGACCATAAAATCCGCTCCCATTTTTCCGCCGTTTGGACGCCGTCGTTTTACGTAACGGATAGAAATCAGAAAATTTATTACAAAACCGAAGGTTATTACAATTCCGAGGATTTCAGAATGATTCTCCGGCTCGCGCTTGCCGGTTATCTCCTACCTCGCGGAAAATACAAAGAAACGATTGAGCTGATGAAAAAGGGTTTGGAACTTTTCCCGGAAAATCTCCTCGCGCCTAAGCTGATGTTAACAAAAGGAGAAGCCGGTTATCTGATGACTTGGGATAACAAAACTTTCCGCGCTTCGCTGAAAGAACTTACGGATAAATATCCCGACAGTCTCGAAGCAAGAATGTGGCCCTGGATGGATTGATTAACCGATAGAGTTTATCAGCTTTTACAAACTATCTTTTAATTTGGCGCTTTCTTCCGTATAAAACAATTGTTTGACATAATCTCTATAAGAAGACTTTGTATAATCTAATTTAGAGAAGACTTTGCGTAACTTAATTTTGTCATATTGAGTTCGCCACAGCGAAGGTGGGAGCCGTCCGAAATATCTCTAAATTCGGTATAATTACCGGTTTTGAGATTCTTCATTCCGCTTCGCTCCATTCAGAATGACATATATAGTAGGTTATGCAAAGCTTTCTTAGATGTTATTTTGCTCCTGACCTCACCGAAAATCAATTGGGACAATCTTGGCGCACTCAATATGACAAATTTAGGTTTTACAAAAGCTTCTTATACTTATTTTTAACGCTGAATCACTGGTAAAATAGAGGCGGGTTGAAAATCAAAAAAAAATTTGTGGAGCTAAGCGGGATCGAACCGCTGACCTTCTGAATGCCATTCAGACGCTCTCCCATCTGAGCTATAGCCCCAAAAACGAATTGTAAAAATAGGAATCTTTTCCTCTTTTGTCAAACGCCTATATTTTTTTATTTTGCAGATAAAAATGCCGAAATATATTTCAATTTTATTGATGTTTTCCTTCTTATCGATTGTCGCTTTTGTAGCATGCGACGATACAAATCCCGTGAACATTGTAATCCCCGATAAAAATGTCAGCTACGCTAAATACATTCAGCCGCTCTTTAATATTTCATGCGCAATCAGCGGTTGCCACGATAACGCAACTGCGGCGGGCGGTCTCAGTTTGGTCTCTTGGTCCTCCACTGTTGCAAATCCCCAGATTGTTTT
>JALWEC010000482.1 GCA_027036655.1 Melioribacteraceae bacterium | reverse complement strand
TAATTGATTTCTCCAGGTCTATTCCTTTAAATTGGCTAATTCCTTTCCCCTTTCCGCCAACCTCAACAATATACTCCTTGCCATTTTCTTCCAATATATAATCAGGAGTTTTTTTCCCTTTTTTTGTCTTTAAATAATTAATTTTCATTCCGGACATTTTTACGCACCCGACAAAATAATCTTCCCTTAATCCCCCTATCGCCTCGTCGTAATCTTTATAAAGCAGTCTAAAAGGTAGCCCCAACACGATTTTCGGTTCTTTCAGAACATTTGTCCCTCTCGGGAGAATTACATTGACGACAAAAGCTTTCTGCAAAAGTTTTATATATTGTTCCGCCTTGTATTTTGTGATTTTTAAGTTGTTGGAAAGGGTTGAATAACTTATTCCGTCAATTTGGGATTTACCTATAAACCCGACAATTTTTTTTATAATGTCCAATTCGTCAATCCTTAAACTCGCCACAAGCGGAATATCCTTAAAAATTATTTTATCCAAAATATTTTCCATCATCGGCAAAATATCGGCTTCTTCAAGGGAAAACGGCATTAAAGCGCCAGAAATATATTTTCGAAAAAGATGACCGTTTCTAATATGTTCCGGACGCCATTCTTTATTTTTGATGTCAACTAATCTTAATACATTTAAATTCTTATCTTCCCTAAAAAATAGATATTCCCGATAACTAAATGGGAAAATATCATATATTTTCACTCTTCTCGATAAATCATAAGCCGACTCATACAGTGATAATGAAACCGAGCTTGTAAAAAAAACTTTTACACCTAAAAAATCATAAATGGTTTTTAAGTCTTTTTCATAATCCTTATAAAAATGGATTTCATCGAGAAAATATTTTTTGTACCCGTAAGTTTCATACAAGGTTTTAACAAGCTCAAAAAGATTCTCGAAATCAACCGAATCAATCGATATGTAAATTGAATTTTCGTCAAGCGAAGCTAACTGCCTAAATAATACGGATTTCCCAACGCCGCGCGGACCGATTACGCCGACAAAATGGTTCCCGGAATCCTCCATTATTTTTTGTGCGACAAATCTTTTTTTATTGTATTTGCTGTTTAACGCAATAGCTTGCCGATGTAATTCTATAATTTTTTCAATATCCATAATTATTCCTATTTGACACTCTATTTTACAAGAAAATAGTTTTTTGTCAAATCATTTTACAAAAAGGCGGGTATTTTGTCAAATCATTTTACAGAATAACCAATAAAAACTAATCGCTTTCCTTCAGCAGACTCTTTCTATGTGTAAATCCCCACATACCGAGAGATACAATTATCTCCGTAATCGTTACCGCAAAAGCCGTACCGATTGCATAAAACTTTGGGACCAAAACAAAAGACAAAACCAGATTCCCGATTCCCGCATAAAAAATCACTTTAAAGAACTCCTTTTTATATCCGAGATTCAACATTACTTGAATTCCGTAAATATTGCTTATCAATATAATAATCGGAAGGAAAAGAATAACCCGAAAAACCGGCAGCGAACTCAAATAATTTTGTCCGAGGATCACAATAACAATTTCCCTTGAAAAAATAAAAACCGTTAACGTAACGATTGCCGCGGCAAGCAAACTTAAACGGAGATATTTTTTAACAAAACGAACCGCTTTAATTTTTGATTCCTTGAACATTAGTGATAAATGAGGAAAAACGGTTTGGGCGGCATTCCCGAACAATCCTTGTATCGCCATCCGGAGTTTATCCGCAGCGGCAAAATACCCTACGACTTCGTTGTTTGTAAAAAGTCCGAGTATGAAAATATTTGAGTTTGTATAAAGCGTAATCGACGCAGTGGAAACAAAGTAATACCATCCTTCCGAAAGCTGCCGCTTAATCTCCTTGGCAAGCGGTCTTTTGAAAAAAACATTGAACTTCTTCTTTATTACAATCAGACTAATTACCCCGATTATTATTAATGAACCTGAGTTCAAAAAAACAAGCGTTAAAACATCGGCGGAGGATTTAATAAAAACAAAAATTGAAACTAACCAAAGAGCCTTTACGCCGATGTTAATTATCGTAATATATTTCATCTGTTCCATTCCCTGAAAAAACCAAACAGGGAAAAGAACGCTTCCGAAAACAAATAGATATGTTCCCAGGTAAATCGGATAATCGGCGGAAAACTTGGGAATTAAAAATAAGAGAGGAAGAAAAACAATCGCTCCGGCAATAAATAGTATCAGTTTTGTCGTCATCACATTTGAAAACAGAGAGCTGACCTTTTCGATATCTTTTCTGTGAATAGATATTTCCCGCGTTGCCGAAAGGTTAAATCCGTAATCGGTTAACACCGTAAAATACGCTACAAAAGCCGCAGCAAAATTTATTAAACCGAATTTCTCCGGGCCTAAAACCCGTACGAGATACGGAAAAGTAATCAGAGGGAAAAGATAGTTGCTAATTTGTAAAATTGTCAGCGAGGAGAAGTTTTTTATCAATATTTTATGGTCTTGAAACATCACGAATGACCTTTGCCAATTACCATATATGATTTTGGGAATATTCCCCAATATTCGGTTAATATATTAGCATTAGGGAAAATTTTCCTAAGCTCCTTTTTTTTCATAATCCGAATTTCTTCAACCATTTTTTTAGCTTCATTTATATCAGCGGCTTTTTGATACCACCCTAACGAAAACCTTGTCGCCAAAAATAATCTGACGGACTTTGGCAGCCAATGAAAAAACGGAAATAAAAAGTGTGGTTCCAGGGGGAACAAGAAAGCGGGAGTCTGTAAAAAATAAAAACGTCCTACACGTTGTATCTCTTTTGCAAACTGTTTTTGTTCTTCGTACCCTCCTAAATGCTCAATTAAAGAATTTGATAATATTAAATCCACAGAGCTGCTTTTCAAAAATGCCAAGTTGCGAGCATCTCCGACAATCCCGGGATAACCAACCATTGCATCTCTTTCAATATTAATTAAAAAAAGTTTGATTCGTTTATCCAGAAATTTCTTAAAATGCTCCCAATAATAATTTGAGCCTCCGATGTCGAGTAAAATAAATGTATCATCTCCTCCCATTTTATTATTAATAAATTCCTTGAATATGGAAAATCTTTTTTGACGCATTTTATAACTCGCATTGCCTTCAATATCGCCTGCTGCAAACTTTCTTAAAAATTTCATTTTCTCACCAGCCACTTCTGCGGGTTTTGGTATTTTCTTTCTTTCCAAATTTCAAAATGGAGGATATTTCCTTCCACACTTTCGGATACATCCCCGAGGACTTCCCCCGCTTTTACTTTTTCACCTTCTTCAACTTTAATGTTCCCGAGTCGCCCGTAAACAGTTCTGTATTTCTTATTGTGCGAAACAATCACAACGCTTCCGAAACCGGGAAGCCAGGCTATCGTGGAAACAACGCCTCCTGCGACGGCGCGCACTACCTTGCCGCGACCGGTTTTTATATCAATACCGGAATTTACCGTAACCGTCTTCAGTCTTTTGTTTCTAACCTTCCCGAACTTCTTTACTATGCGTCCTCCTTTTACGGGCCAGGGAAGTTTCCCTTTTAGCACGCCGAATTTAACATTCGGGAAATAGATATTTTTCTTTTCAGCCGTCGTTTTGTTCTTCTTGATTTTTTTTGCGGCGGCAAGCTTCTCCTTACGTTTGGCTTCTTCTATCTCCTTTTCTTTCTTAATCAAACTATTGATTAATCCGGCAATTTCCTTTGCGCTTTTTCTCTTCCTCTCAACAAGTGCGGCTTTCCGCTTCTTGTTTTTTCTGATTTCCGCGAGCAACGTTTTTTGTTCGGCTAACTTCTTTTTTAATTTTACCGCTGTTTTTTTGTTTTCGGCAACAAGAGTTTTCAGCGTCCTTTCTTTCTCTGTTAATCGAGATTTTTTTAGTTGCAATTCGGATTTAATTTCATTCAGTTTTTTGATTTGTTCCTTAACGGAACGGTTAAAGAAGATGAAGTAATAAACCTTATCGTACGCTTCATTAAAAGATTTGGAATTGAGAAGAAAATCAAGAAGTCCGACATCGCGAGATTCATAAAGCCACACGGCATATTGATTAAGAGCCGCATTAATTCTTTTTTTCTCTTTCTCCAATCCGGCGATTGAACTCCCGAGTTCGGATATACGGATTTTAGTTTTCTTAATTTGCCGGTTCGTTTTTTCGATTAATCTCTCAACCAGAAAAATCTGTTTTTCGATATTTTCAAGTTCCGCTCCCGCTGATTTTTCTCTCAGGGACAATTTACTCACATCCTTTTCGAGCCGGCTGATTTCTTCCCGAATTTTGGAAAGCTCTCTGTTTTTTGACTTTATCTCCCGCACGGTTTGACCGCTAACCGCAGCGCTGAAAACCGCGAGCAAAAAAATTATTTTAGATATTCGAACTACCATTCAATAACTTGCGCATCGTTTGGAATTATAAATCTGAGCGAAGATATTTTTTTATTTATCTCAATATGTTTGTAGGTAATATTCAGCGAGGTAAAAGGATTTTTACTAACAACTTTTATTCTTGACGGAAGAAATAATTTTCCGCGAGCGTAATCTTTGAAATCGGAATATTTCACATTCAGCTTAACCGCGCTTGATTTTCCGCCGGTAAGATCAAACTCTTCAAGCGCCATCTCTTTCCTTTCGATTTCATATTTTCTGATTGCGTTTGCCGAATCCCGAAAAACGAGGTGAAAATGGTTTTTATCGTAAAAATATTTTTTGGGGGCGCGTCTTAAATCGAGATTAAAATCCGCAAGACCGATAAGCAGATTCCGAAATTCATTCGGAGCGAGATTAATATTAAAAATTTTATCGATTATTCTTCCCGGATTTTCCCCGCGATAAACTTTGTTGTTTACGTCATCGTAATACTCAAAAGAGTCGTCGGTAAGAATGAACTCCGCAATCGTTATCCCGAACGGTCCGTAACCGGCTACATATAGTGAATCGGGCTTCTTAAATTTTAGGATGAAATTAAATTTGTTTTCATTCGATTTAGCGCGAATATGAATCTCTCCTTTCCCGAGAAACGTTTTTACTCTTCTTCGCTTCGCCTCCATTTTAATCATTACTCTTTCGGCGGGAATTACAGATTCTCTTTTAACAACTTTTTTTTCGACGCAACCGCTCGCCAGCCCGAGAACAAACAAGCCTGTTAAAAAATAAAAGTAAATCCTTTTCATTGTTCATTTCCTTTTTTGCCAACCGGTTTTTCCCGCGCGGCTTCCTTCACCTTTGCAGCTTCTTTAACTTTCTTAAAATATTCGTTCGCTTTCGCATCCTCTCCGAGCGCCTTGTATATTTCCGCCATATGCTTAAGGACTTCTTCATTCTTTCCGTCCTTTTTCAGGGCGCGAAGAACATAATCGGCGGCTTCTTTAGGTTTACCCATTTTGTACAAAACCCACCCTTTCGTGTCAAGATAAGAGGAATTTTCCGGCTCTTTTTCAAGAGCTTTGTTCACCAACTCAAGCGCATATTTAAGATTGGAAGAATCGCGCTTTGTCAGTGAATAAGCATAGTTGTTCATTGTAAGCGCGCTTGTAGAATCAATCGAAAGCGCTTTTTTATACGCTTCGTCGCATTTTTGCCACTCCTTTTGATCGTCGTAAATCATTCCGAGCATACCGTATATTTGCGAGTTATCGGGCGAAATCTTGATTGCGTTACGCAAATATTTTTCGGCGTCTTTGTATTCCTTAAGTTGATAAAGAGTAAAGCCGAGAGCCGAATTAGCGTTCAAATCATTGGGGTTTAACGATACGGCTTTCATCAAATACTTTTTCGCTTTCAAATTTTCCCCTTTCTGAGAATACGACAATCCCAAAATTATATTGACTACAAAGTTATCGGGAAAATGGTCCACAGCTTTTGTCATTTCCGCAATTGCTTCGTCATATTTATGATTGTCGAATAAAAGTCCGCCGAGCTGCACCCAAATTGTACTGTTCCATTCGGCAAGATTTACGGCTTGCTTCAAGTAATCAATCGCAAGACTGTCTTTACGCTCCCGTTGATAAATATCGCCGAGAGCCGCTTTGACGCGCCAGTCCAAAGAATCGGAATCTATCCGCAGCATTAATTTTTCGGCATACGGAAGAAGCGTGGTATCGTTATCGGTTTGAGCTTGGTTAATAAATGAAGCGGCAATCAAAAACTTTTTATTGAATTTAACGTCGTTGCTCCCGATGATTTTCCGGTACTCTTCAAAACTTTTGCCCCATTCTTTTTTTATCACATAAATATGCGCCTTATATTCTATCAGGTTCAAATCGTTGGGGAAAAGCGGAATCAGATTATCGAGAACCGTAAGGGCTTCGTTATATTTTTTATCACGTATGTAAAGCTCGATAAGTATTTTTTTAAGATTGAGATTAGAGGGAGCCAATGAAATCAGCTTTTTCACATAATCGATTGTCTTTTCAAGCCGACCCAATCTTTCGCTTAAATCCGCCATTGCAAGAAGAACTTCCCAATCGGGACCGACAACATCAAGCGTTTTTTTATAAAGCTCCATTGCTTCCATTGGACGTTTGGCTTCATAGAGCTTCGCCAACCCGAACAGAGCTTTGGGGTTAGTGGAATCGGCTTTAAGTATTGCCTTAAACTGCGTTACGGCGGAATCCCTTAAATGGGCGTATTTGTATATCGAAGCCGCCAAAAAACGGTAATTGATATTGCGCGGCTCTTTATTTATTGCTATTTGAATGTTGTTA
>JALWEC010000481.1 GCA_027036655.1 Melioribacteraceae bacterium | reverse complement strand
TTTCCACCGTCGGAGGAAGCGGAAACGCCGTAAAAAGCGTAAGCGTCGATTGCGGGCCAAGTTGTAGCCCAAACAGTGTTTGTGTTGTTATCGTAATTGAGCGAAGTGATAAAATTCCCGCTTATCGAATGACTCTGATTCTGGTGATTGAATTTTGTCCAGCTTATTCCGCCGTCTGTGGATTTGTTAATCCCGTTTGCCGTTCCGACATAGATGTAGCCCGAATCGCTTACGGCAATCGAGAAAGAGACGTGATTCAGATATTGCTCGGGCCCGAAAGCTCCGGCGACAGGCTGAAGCGAAAAGTGGAGTGTATCGTCCGGACTTATGGAATCGAGATAATCGGGAGGAAGAACCACGCGCTCAAAATTTGTTTCCGGATTTGCCAAAAATTTTCCAAGGGGAATTCTTCTCAATCCGCCCGCCCAAGAAGCCGTGTAAAGAGTATCGTTCAATACCGCCATATCGTATGTTACATTTTGCTGAGGCACGGTAACCGGCAGCGCTCTTATGTGATTGATTCCGTAAACAATAATCGAATCGCCCGGGTCGTCTGTTGATTGCGGCGCCGATTCCCAAGTTCTTCCGCCATCGATTGAAAATCTTATTCCGGAGCCAGTCGGCACGCTTTCTCCCGCAAGTCCGGTTTCCGTGTGCCCGGTTGCGGCAAAGATTATTCCGTCATAAATAAGCAAAGAATAAATCGCTTCGGCGCCGAAGGCGTCTGTGCCGTAGAAGTTTGTCCAATTGTTCCCGCCGTCGGTTGTGAAGCTTAGTCCCTTTGAAGTCCCTATCCAGACGGTGTCTCCTTGAATCTCGATTTCGGAAACCGAGTTGCTTAAAGGGTTTTTTGTTTGAGTTACATTACCTTTTAAAAATTTATTATTGCTTAACTCGAATTTTTCCGGACGAATTTGAGCCGAAAGAAAATAGGGAAGCAAAAGAGCGAGAGCCGCAAAAAGTTTAATTCTCATTATTGAACCGTTAAATTGTGTGAAATAATATTGCTCAGGGAATCCTGATAATCAATCGCCTGAAAATCCATTCTCCAAACTCCGGCAGGCTGTCCGGTCGGAATTAAGAGCTGCATCGTGTAAATTCCGTCTCCGGCGGTTACATCTCCCGATTCGGAAGTGTCTCCGCTGTCTGAAAGGGGAAACTCCGAAATACCTTGATTGTTTACAATTAAAGTCCCGTCCGGTTTATAAAGCTTGTAATAAACTTTATAAACGTCGTTTGCGCCGTTTATGTCATAAACGTCAACGTGGAAAGTAAATTGTTCATTGAAAGTGACTGTATCCGGAATTACCAAATTGGAAAGAACCGGAGGCGAGTTACCGTAAATCCTCTTAATGTAAAGGTGTTTTATCGCCAATTTTTCGGATAATCCCGAAATAAGCGTAACGTCAAAATCAATCGAATAGGCTCCGGTTGTGAAAGTTGTATCTATTCCGAATGAGCCGGAGTATTCGGCTGTGGTATCATTGAGCTGTGCAGATTGACTTAACGCAATAGTTGCAAGGGGAATGTTATCCCGAAAGTCGTTGAGCGTTGCCGTAACCGATTTAACCTCTTCGGGGTGAGATAAAACAATTTTTGCCGCAAACGTTCCCGTTTCGGAATAAAAAAGGGTGTCGGGAGAATCAACCGAAACTACCGCAACGCGAGAGTTTGCTCCGTTTGTTACAGGGTCAACGATTGTTCCGTCTTCCTTTGCGCATCCGTAAAAGAAGAGCAAAGGGAGAAAAATCATAATAATAATTTTTTTCATCAGATAGCCTTTATTGAATCAGCGAGGTATTTTCGAGATGAAAACACCGAGAAAACAGTTAATTATTTAAAATAAAATGTAGAAATTTTCTCAGTCTTTTTCCTTTTTGGTTTTTTTGGTTTCTAAGTATATGAATGATATTGCAAATTGTCAAGTTATGTTCAAGGGATAGAGCATTAAAAATCCTTGAGCTGTTTTGTTCGCCAAGACGTAATGCGGATAGTCCGGAACTATAATTCCGCGGCTCTCATTTTCCTTTTGGCTCGCATTATGAAAGTTTTTTTGAAATCATCGTTCTCATTTGGCGAATCAAGAGGAAAATTTTTTTCGTTATCACGGAAAGACATTAATAACTACAGCATATATCTATTTGATAACTACAAAGAAATAGAAACTGCGAAGCAGTTGAA
>JALWEC010000480.1 GCA_027036655.1 Melioribacteraceae bacterium | reverse complement strand
AAAGCGCTTGCGCCTAAACGGTTAGCGCCGTGATCCGAGAAGTTTGCTTCGCCGAGTACAAATAATCCGGGAATGTTGCTCATCAAATGATAATCAACCCAAAGACCGCCCATTGTATAGTGAGGAGCGGGATAAATCTGCATCGGAACTTTGTACGGATCTTCGTCGGTAATGTTTTGATACATTTCAAATAAGTTGCCGTATCTTTCGCGGATTACATCTTCGCCCAATCTTCCGATTGCTTCGGAAAAATCAAGATAAACGGCGTCCTTACCCATAACTCCGCGTCCTTCGTCGCAGACTTCCTTCGCGCTTCTCGAGGAAATATCGCGGGGAGCCAAGTTACCGAATGACGGATATTTTCTTTCGAGATAGTAATCCCTTTCTTCTTCAGGAATTTCGCTCGGAGGTCTCATATCTCCTTTTTTCTTCGAAACCCAAATTCTTCCGTCGTTACGCAAACTTTCGCTCATCAAAACGCGTTTGGACTGCAGTTCGCCATGGATTGGCAAGCAAGTCGGGTGAATTTGTGTGTAACAAGGATTAGCAAAAGTTGCGCCCCGTTTGTGTGCGCGCCACGCTGCGGTGGCGTTGCTGTTCATAGCGTTTGTGGATAAGTAGAAAACTCTCGAATATCCGCCAGTAGCCAAAATAACCGCTTGCGCGGAATATCTTTCCAATTTGCCTGTAAGTAAGTTTCTTACGATAATGCCTTTTGCATATCCGTCAACAACTACCAAATCAAGCATTTCGCGGCGAGTGTACATTTCAACATGCCCTGAGCCAATCTGACGGCTTAACGCGCTGTATGCGCCGAGGAGTAATTGCTGTCCCGTTTCACCGCGGGCGTAAAACGTACGGGAAACCTGTGCACCGCCGAATGAACGGTTTGCCAAATATCCGCCGTAATCTCTTGCGAAAGGAATTCCCTGCGCAACGGCTTGATCAATAATATTGTTGCTTACTTCGGCAAGTCTGTATGTGTTTGATTCTCTTGACCTGAAGTCGCCTCCTTTTTCCGTATCCCAGAATAATCTGTAAACGGAGTCGCCGTCATTCTGATAATTTTTTGCGGCGTTTATACCGCCCTGCGCGCCGATTGAATGCGCTCTGCGCGGGCTGTCGTGGAATGAAAAAGCTTTAACTTTGTATCCGAGTTCGGCTAATGTTGCCGCTGCCGATGCTCCGGCTAAACCTGTTCCGACAACAATAACATCAAACTTTCTCTTGTTGGAAGGATTCACAAGCTTCATTTCGTTCTTGTGATTAGTCCATTTTTCTTCTAATTTCCCTGCGGGAACGTTTGATTCTAATTTTACCATTATTTACCTCCTATAGAAGTGAAATAGAGGATGATTGGAATAAGCGAAAAACCCAATCCGAAAAACCATGCTAAAAATGTTCCGAACTTTTCAATCCAAGGCGTGTATTTAGGATGATTTAAGCCGAAAGTCTGAAAAGAGCTTTCGAATCCGTGATGAATATGTACGCCGAGCGTGATTAAAAAGAGAACATAAATTAAGGCATATAATGGATTATGGAACCATGCGACAACTATGTCGTAAAGCTCTCTGTGAGGCGTTCCGAATTTAAATTCATACCAAAACGTAATTAAATGGATAACCAGAAAGAGAAGAATCAATAATCCGGTTTGCCAAGTATAACGCGCGCTGAATTTAATTAATTTGTCGGATTCATATTTTTTGTATCCGATCGGACGCTTTGCGTCGTTTGAAACCGCAAGCGACAAACCGTAATAAATATGAATCAGGAATACCAGGGCTAATAATATTTCTATTACGTGCGTAAACCATCCCATTGATTCCAGTGCGGAGACGTATGCCGTAAAGACTTCTCTGCCTCCCCAGATGGTGTAATTGCCTATAAAGTGAACTGTTAAAAACAGTATAAGCAACCAGCCTGTAGTAGCCATAACCATCTTTTTTCCTACGGAAGTGCTAAGACTTCGGGATAACCAACCCATTAAAATCCTCCTTTAGATATAATTTGAGTGTAGTTTTTTTTGACGTGAAAAATTGAAATGATTATATGTGAATATAAATTTTGTTATATTTATATTTTTTTTGAATAAGTAAACTTAATCCAATATTAATAAAAAAACAATATGAAGACCTCCGATTATTCAAAAAAAAGATTAATGTCTCTTATTATTTCGGTTTCAAAAAACTAAAGTTTT
>JALWEC010000479.1 GCA_027036655.1 Melioribacteraceae bacterium | reverse complement strand
TCGATATTCCAAAAAAGCTTAGGCACAATATTGAATTGTGTAAACGCGGGAATATCCGTAAATCCGTTACCGGCGACATCGACGGCGCTTTGCTTGCTGAAGGACGTTAAAACAGTTACTCCCAAATTATTGAATTTATTGGAGTAGAACGAACTCAAATCGGTTCCCTTCCGGCTTGTGCGATTCAGTAAAAGCTCAAGTCCGCCGTTTGTAGCGGGCTTGCGGGTTACAAGGTTTACAAATCCGGCGACAGCTCCGTTACCGTAAAAAACCGAAGATGGTCCTTTAACCACTTCAACCTGTTCCAAGTCCAATGGAGGAATCTGCAAAAGCGTAAGTCCGGATGAAAGCGCAGCCGGAGCGGGCATACCGTCGATACAAAGCTGCGTATATTGACCGGGGAGCCCCTGCAGTCTGAAACTAACCGTTCCGGAAATTTGGGACAACTGCCGAACAATTACTCCGCTTGTTTCACTAAGGAGTTTCGAGATATTCCCCGGACGAATTCCTATTTCTTCGTTAACTTCATCTAACCCGAGAACTTCAACTTTTATCGGAGAGTCGTCGGCAACTCCGTTGGTTCTCGTTGAAGTAATAATAACTTGATTGGATTTTATCGCTTTCGGCGCGAGAAATATCTTAATCTTTTTAACGCTGTTTTTACCGGTAAATTTGACGTTAATTTTTTGGGATTTATATCCCACATAAGAAACAGTTAAAATAAAATTTCCCGAAGGAATGTTTCCGAGCGTTACTTTACCGTTTACGTTCGTCGCCCCTCCTGTTTGAAGTTCCGCCAAAAAGACATTTGCGCCGACAAGCGGAGAATGGTTCACGGAATCGGCGACAGTAACAAAAATTTTATTCTGAGCAAAAATAGATGTCGATAAAATCAGCAGAATCAAAAATAACTTTTTCATTTTAACCTTGTAAATAAATTTGAAAAATGAAAAATAATAAAAAACGTCCTTAGCATCCTTAAAGGATGCAATTAAAATCCTTGTTTTTTTTAGTCCAAAATTATCAGTAAAAAAATTTTCCCTATCGAATGGATAATGAACAGTTTGATGTTGCACAGTTTGCTAAGCGAAGCGAGTATCAGCGACTATGCATAAAAAATGAGTATAATATAAATACGAATTTATTAGCGCTTGGGGAAATAATTTTCGGAATAACTTTTTGCAAAATATATCATTACAAACAAAAAGTCCTTTTGCAAAAATTTTAACTCTGTATATTTGAATCCGAAAGATTCGTATATGTATAATTAAATGAGTTAATAACTGTAAACGAAATTCTATCGATATAAAACCTTCGAGATATAGAAAAGAGGCAAAAAGAAATGACAGACGCAAGACAGACTCTAATAGCTTTGAGTTGTTAGGTTTGAGTAATCCGCCACGGAAAAGTAATAGAAACCTTTGCAAAACCTAAATTTGTTATTTTGAGTTCGCTACAGCAAGATGGAAGCCAACCGAAATATCTTTGAATTCGGTATAATTACAGGTTCTGAGATTCTTCTTCCCGACTTTTGTCGGGACTCAGAATGACATATAAATTAGGTTATGCAAATCCTTCTAAAATCCATTCGTCCAAACATTTTCCCGATTATTCCCATCTCAGCGCTTCAATCGGGTCAAGATTTGACGCTTTATAAGCGGGATAAGTACCAAAACCGACTCCCACAAAAACGCAGAGAAATATTCCGACAAGCGTCCAGCCGAGAGGAAAAACCGCGCTGGCGTGCATTAAACTTCCGACAACATTTCCCGCTATAACTCCGAGCAGAATACCGATTACTCCGCCGGACAACGATAAAAGAACCGCTTCGCTCAGAAACTGCACAAGAATATTCCGCCGTTTTGCTCCGACAGCTTTTCTGATGCCAATCTCTTTGGTTCGCTCCGTTACCGAAACAAGCATGATGTTCATAATGCCCACGCCCGCTGCAAGAAGCGCAATCAGCGCAATCGCTATCGAACCGATACGCGCGCCCTGTGTTATGTTGTCAATCTGCGCCATAACCGATTTGTTGGAAAAAATCCCGAAATCATCCGGCTGTCCGGGCGGCACTTTTCTGATAGTCCTCATCGCTCCGCGGGCTTGTTCGATTAGATCTTCGTATTCCGCTTCGCTATACGCCATTACCGTGATATTTAAACTTCTTCTTCTTTTTCCGTAATAAGTTACAAAAGTGGTTAAAGGCGTTATTACAAAATTATCCTGACTTCTGCCGAATGTTGCCCCCTTTTTTTCGAGGACTCCGACAACACGCATTTTGTGTCCGTCAACTTTAACATACATCCCGATTGGATTTATCGCTTTGAATAATTTATTCTTGATGTCGGCTCCAAGCACAACTACACGGGAAGCGCTTTTCAAATCACGATTGTTAAACGCGCGCCCCTCGTCGATATTCCAGTCGTTATTAATAAACGCCCCTTCCGTAACGCCCGCTACGGAAACATTCGGATTAGTTTCCTCGCCGTTAAACTTTACTATTTTGCCATATGTCCAACGTTCAGCGGCAACGCTTTTGGCGTATTTTAGCCTGGATTTCAACTTCTTAAAATCTTCGTAAGTAATATCTTTTCTGTTACGAAATTTTCCTCTGTTTCTATGCCCCACATTTACCGTGGCAGGATACTTTTGTATCTGAAATGTATTTTGTCCGAGACTCGAAACGCCTTTCTCGATACTATCCTGAAGTATTGTAATTACCGTGCTTATTGAAATTATTGAAAAAATTCCGACCACAATACCGAGTATCGTTAAAAACGACCTTAATTTATTTGTTCTGACCGAATCCCAAGCGACTCTTAAAATTTCCATTTTCTTCCTTTATTCATATCTCAATGCATCAACCGGATCAAGCTTCGACGCCTGATAAGCGGGGGCAAATCCGGAAATAATTCCCGTTGCAAGCGAAATTAAAATCGCGAGAACGACAGCGTCAAACTGAATGGAAGTCGGCAACCACTGGTTGATAATCATTCCGGTAATCACGGCAAATACAAGCCCGATTAAACCTCCGAACAAGCAGATGATAGAGGCTTCGGAAATAAATTGTCCGAGGATGGTTCTCTTCTTAGCGCCAATCGCCTTTCTGATACCGATTTCCCTTGTTCTTTCCTTAACGGAAACAAACATTATATTCATAATTCCAATCGCGCCGACAAATAGGGATAAGCCCGTAATGAAAAATCCGCCGATTTGAATAACGCTTACAGTCTTGTTTATCTGCGAAAGAATTCCTTCCTGCTGATTAATCGAAAAATCATTCTTTTCGTTGTACGTCAATCCGCGCACGCGTCTCATCACTCCGATTGCTTCTTCCTTAACAGCCTCAACCATCTGGGAATTCGGCGCGCGCACGTTTATCGTTATACTTTTTCTTCTGCTTGCAAAATTCTTAAATAGAAATTCAATCGGAATGTAACCTTGGTTATCAGGGTTGAAGTCTCCCATCACCCAACTTCCCTGCTTCTGAAGAACGCCGACGACTTTCATCTTCCGACCGCCGACGTCAACATAATTCCCAACCGCTCCGCCGAACGGAAAAAGCTGCTCCGCGATTGCGCTTCCGAGAACGATAACGTTGCGTCCGCCTTTGCTTTCCATGTCTGTAAAAAAGCGTCCGTCAGAAAAATCGAGATTCGTGGTTTTTATATAATCGGATGTGGTCGCGGTAATAAACATGCTTTCAACGATGTTATCGCGGAACTTAACCGTCTTGCGTGTAAATGTGCTCGGAGCCGTGGCTATCGGTAGCTTGGCAAGCTCCTTGTAGCGGTAATAATCGTCCATGCTTATGTTTCTTCTGTTTCTTAGTTCCCACCAAGGCGTATCGGGATTAAACCACGCCCATTTATCTATGTAAAGATTGTCGGAACCGAGAGAAGATACTCCGTTCTGAAATGCGATATCTATCCCTTTAAGCGCCGTTGACATTGTAACCACAGCCCAAATCCCGATAACGATTCCGAGCGTCGTCAAAGCGGAACGCCCTTTATTTGCGGCGATTGCCCTTAGGGAAATTATCAATCCCTCTTTTATTTCAAACAATAATGACGAAACTTTTTTATTCATTGTTCCCGACCAGCGTTCTTTCCTTTACAATTTCATTGCTTTCGATTAATCCGTCGCGAAGACGAATAATCCTCTGAGCATGCTGCGCAATTTCTTCCTCGTGCGTAACGAGAATAATCGTGTTTCCCGTTTCGTGCAGTTCTTCAAATAAAGCCATAATGTCATTTCCGGTTTTACTGTCGAGGTTTCCCGTCGGCTCGTCGGCAAGAATAATGGAGGGTTGCGTAACCAAAGCGCGCGCAATCGCTACTCGCTGTCTCTGCCCGCCGGATAGTTCGTTCGGCTTATGGTCAACTCTGTCCGCCAATCCGACTTTTTCAAGCGCTTCGTAAGCCCGTTCAAGCCGGACTGATTTCGGAAGCCCCGCATAGATAAGGGGAAGCTCAACATTATGAAGCGCAGTCGAGCGAGGGAGCAGATTAAATGTTTGAAAAACAAATCCTATTTTCCGATTTCTTATCTCTGCAAGCTGGTTATCATTCATCTGACTTACATTTTCGTTTTCAAACATGTAAATCCCGCGGGACGGAGTATCGAGGCATCCTATAATATTCATCAGCGTCGATTTGCCCGAGCCGGAAGGACCCATAATCGCAACGTAATCGTTTCTGTTTATCTTAAGGGAAACATCAGCCAAAGCGTGAACTTCCTCTAACCCGACTTGATATATTCTGGCGATATGCTCTATCGAAATTATATTTTCCATTCTATTCACTTTCTCTACTTTTTCTTATCGCGGAATGATTTGTTCTTCTTCTCGACTAAAATTTTTGTTCCGTCTTCCAATGCTCTAGAAACGGCTTTATACGGACCGGTAATTACTTTATCGCCTTCTTTCAATCCGGAAACGATTTCGATATAATCTTCATCGCTGATGCCCGATTTGACCTTAACCATTTTGGCATGATCACCGTTTACGAGAAAAACAACTTCCTGGGGTTTGTTCTTTTTCTCTACCTTTTTTGTTTTTTTCATTTTACGGAAGTTACGCTTTCCTTTCTTGAAATTACCTTTATCTATTCTCGCGGTCAAACTCTGGATCGGAACGGCAAGCACGTTTTGGTGAGTTTCCGTTTGAATATCCGCGTCGCAGGACATTCCCGGTTTAATCTTACTGTTCTTTCCAAGAAGATTAATCTTTACTTCAAAGTTTACCACTTGATCCTGAGAACCGGCGCCCGTTTTAATTGCGCTGTTTCCCACCTGATAAACAAGCCCCTTAAATTCCTCGTCTCCGAATGCGTCAATCTTAATTATCGCCGTGTCGCCTTTGGCTACATTGACAACATCATTTTCATCCACGTCAACAACCGCTTCCATATTTTCAAGATTGGAAACTGTCATCATGTTCGTTCCCTGACTAAAACCGCTGCCGAGAACCCTTTCACCAAGTTCAACATTCAGCTGACTAATTGTACCGTCAAGCGGAGCCGTTAATTTTGTTTTAGCTAAATCTTCTTCCTTTTCCGCAAGCGATTCTTCGGCTTGCTTCACCATTGATACCTGAGATAAATATTGCCCTTCGTTGGTTAGAAAGTTTGCTTTGGCGTTGTCCAACTCCTGCTGGCTCGCCAATCCTTTCGCAAATAATTTTTTTATTCTTTCATATTCCGATTTGGCTTTATTCAAAGTGGCTTCCCGCACTTTAAGATTCGCTTCAGCCGACTGCAAACTTGCCTGCGCTCTGTTTCTTTGAGCTATATAAATATTCGGTTTAATCCGCGCAAGTAAATCCCCTTTCTTAACCTGGTCGCCTTCCTTTACCGGAAGTTCAACTATCTCCCCCGTTACTTCCGGAGTGATAATCACCTTGTCAATCGGGTCGATAGAACCTGTTGCCGTTACAACTTGCGTGATAGTTCTTCTCTGAACTTTTTCGGCTGTAACTTTAACAATTTTTTCCTTATTGCTGTTCAACAGGGCAACAACAATCACTGCAACAATTAAAATTCCCAACGAAGTAAAAACAATAATTTTTTTCTTTGATTTCTTTTTCTGTTGTGCTGACATTATTTACTCCCAACGGTTTTTTCATAAACTTTATAATCTAACTTTCCCAATGTATTCAGTAAGTTTTCTTTCCGAACTAAAAATGCATACTTAGCGTCTATCTGTGAACTTAATGCATTCTGATAATCGCTATCCGATTTTAGAACTTCAACAATAGTCGCAGAGCCGAGTTTATATTTCTGGCGATAAAGTTCTCTGTTTTCTTTTGCGGCGTCAACAGTGCTGTTGCTAACTTCCAATCCTTTTTTGGCTGCAATCAAATCCGTATATGCCTGTTTGATTTCCATTTTAATTTTTCTTCTGTAAGCGTCCGTATCTTCCATTGCATTAAGCTCGGCGACTTTAGCGTATTCAACTTGCGACGAAGTTGCAAATCGGGAAAAAATCGGTATTGATAAGGTTAAGCCCGCCGAATAGATATTTCGGTCAAAAAGATTTTTAACATCCGCAGATGATGAGGAAAAACTGTAACGCCCGCTCAGCGTAGGAAAAAATCCGGCGCGCGCCGAAGTAACTTGGTTCTGAGCCGCTTTCAGGTTAAACTTCTGAGCAAGAAAATCGGAGCGGGAACTTAACGCCTCGTCAACAAGCACAGCAATATCGTCGGTATTATCGTCAAACGAAGTTACGCTTAAAGAATCGGTATTCGGGTTAACAAAAA
>JALWEC010000478.1 GCA_027036655.1 Melioribacteraceae bacterium | reverse complement strand
GTCCTTCTCAAATTTGTATGCGGGCGAACTGCTTTCCGATTTTGCGGTCTCGGTTTTCGGCGCTTTCTGCGCTCCGTCCGAGCAGGCGGTTATTCCACTAAAAATAAATAACAATAAAGCCGTAACGATAAAGCTTTGCACGAGTTTGTTTATTCTGAACACGCCGGTTATCCTTAAATAAATTTAAAAATTGTGCTGATAATTTATAAATTTAACCGGAACTATGCATTAGAAATGTAGGCGATTGTTGCAATTATAATCGGGCTGTAAATTTAAGAAAGGATGAATGGATGAATTTGCTTATTCGTTTTTTGTTTTACGTCTCGCGTCTCGCGTCTTGCGTTTCGCGTCTTACGTCCGAAGAACGCATTATGCTTGTTATCAGCCGGTTTAATTTAACTGTTCGCTCATATTCAGGTTAATCTTTTTATTAAAGAAGAAATCTTTTTCTTTGAGAATAATCCACCCGGCAAAAATCAGTAAAATTACCGTTTGAATAACTTTACTCATTGGATCAGTATTAAATATCTCATTAAAATATCCCGCCGTAATATGAAAAATAATCGGAACAATAATATTTCTGTTCGACTTATAATAAAGCCAATTCATAATAATTACAAAGGGGAAAATACTAACAAGAAAATTAATGCCGTATAACAATCCGGTTTCAACCAAATTACTTTGATAATAATTTTTTATTGTTGATAGCGGGATATGCCAAATGCCCCAGTAAAGCGCAAAAATTATAGAAGTGTAAAAAAGATTGAACTTTGTTCGTAAAACGTCCGTTCCATAAGTATGCCAGCCCAACTCCTCAATTATCGGCGCTATGATAAGCAAAAACCAGACGGGAAAAACTCCCGAGCTGAAAGTGTAATGTCCGGTTATTGTAAATTGATTCGCGCTATAACCGAATAACAATGATACAGCTTGCGCCAACAAAATACTTGCAAGCATTAAAAACAGAGTCAGGATGAGATAAACCGGTTTAATACTTTTAAAATTAAATATCCTTATCCACAAATCTTTTTTTAATCCCGTCTCTTTGTGAATAAGCCAGAACGCGGTTATCATTGGGGTTAATAAGCCCAAAAACCCCAGTCCGGAAATGAGCGACATATTTGGGTTCGGCTCACGACTAAGTTTCCCGGTAACAATCCAAAATGTCCAAGGTATTATTGTTGATAAAACATAAAAAACTATTGGGTGTTTGTATTTTATTTCCAATTCTTCAATTACCATTGAGTTATCTCCTATTAGCTACATTTACAACTGACGGTAAGTATATGAATAGCACCGTTTGTGAAACTTAAAACTTTCAGTTTAATGTTCTCACTATTTTATTAAGGAACAAAAAGTAAGGCGCTCTGTAAAGAAGATTATTTTTCATTACAGAGTTAACTAAAACTCCGCTAATTTCTTTATTTCTAGAATGCTTTGCATAACTTAATCTATTTGTCATTCTGAATGAAGCGAAGCGGAATGAAGAATCTCAGAACCGGTAATTATACCGAATCTATAGATATTTCGGACGGCTTACACCTTCACCCCCGCCGAAAAGCGGTCGGAGTAAACGTGGCGAACTCAATATGACAAATTTAGGTTATGCAAAGGTCTCTTCTAATTATCCGATAAATATTTTTCCTGCAATTGCCACCGAGATACCGAGTATTGCCGACATTATTGTTACGGGTAATATTGCTTTTTTGTCCTTTTCGGCAACAATAAATAATACCGGGATCGCGGAAATTTCAGCAATAATCAAACCTTTTAACCAAGGCGCAATGTCCCAAGCTACAAATGGAATTATCAGTCCGAGAACAACCCAATGTGAAAAAGCTGAAAAATTTGCCGATTTTTCCATTTTCTGAATTATCATCGGAATAACATCAATTATTCCGGCAACAATTCCAATAATTAATGCAATCAAAATATCACTCATTTTAATTCCCTTTTTGTTTCCATTTACTGCACCGCAATTGTTTACTTCTTAAGATCTTTTAAATTAAATATTTCTCACCAACTGATTTACTACATTATTGTAGTGCGTAATTTTATCATCTAATTAAAAAATCGTATTAATGGGAAATATTTTACTTTTTCTTTTCTTTTGTAAAAAATAGCATTCATAATAATTATTATAAAATTATAAAAATATAATAAAATAATTAAAAACATAGGTAACAATGATTTAAAAGTAATCATTGTAT
>JALWEC010000477.1 GCA_027036655.1 Melioribacteraceae bacterium | reverse complement strand
CGATAAGCGGGAATTTTATCACTTCGCTCAATTACGATAACAACACAAACACTGTTTGGGCTACAACTTGGCCCGCAATCGACGCTTACGCTTTTTACGGCGTTTCCGCTTCCTCCGACGGTGGAAATACTTGGAGCGTATTTTTATCGGGAGAAAAAGGTCATTCCTTTGCGTTCAAGAACAACGGCAATAATTCATCGGACGTATTTGTTACAACGGATAACGGCGTTTTCAGAAGCTCCGATAACGGACAAAGCTGGACGCTTCCCGGGCAAATTCGGGAAACCGGCGGAAGTCTTACGATTGAGACAAACGTTTTTTATTCCGCAGCCGTTAAAAACTCTTCCGGTTCAGGCGCAACTATTTGGCTCGGCTCTGCAAACGGTTTGGCTAAATTAGAAGAAGGCGCGATTCCTTGGAGCGGAACTTGGAGCGTTTTTCTCGCAAGCCGTCCCCTTTCAGGTTCCGGCGAAACATCCTACGCGATGCCGAATCCTTACAATCCCGATTTCGGCAACTTGCGTATAAAGTTCAATGTTAACGGCGGCGGAAATAAAGTTACAATCCGTATAATGAACTTTAATATGCAGATTGTTAAAACAGTTATTCAAAACGCTTCCCGCGATTACGGAGAAGACATTGAAACTTGGGACGGACGCGACGAAAACGGAAATGTTGTTCCGAACGGCGTTTATTTTTATACGATTGAAGAAAACGATTCGTTCAATTCCTACGGAAAAATAATGGTTATCAGATAAATTTTAGGAGAAAGCATTGAAAAAGCTTCTGTCAATTTTATTGTTTTTTAGTTTTACATTTATTTACGCTCAGCCGGAAATGAGCAAAATCGCAAGTATGCCGGGCGCCTTCAGCAGAATGGGATTCGGCGCAAGAGGAATAGCGCTGGGCAACGCAATGTCGTCGGTTACAAGCGGTAATCTTTCCGCTTACTACAATCCCGCGTTATCGGTTTTTCAAAAAGGGAATCATTTTCAGGCGGCTTACAGCTCGCTTTCGTTTGACAGACATCTGAACTTCGTCGGCTTTACAAAAAAGTTTTCTATTGGAAGAGATAAAAAAACGGGAAAAGCCCGTTCAACCGCCGGCGTTAGTCTTGGCATAATAAACGCCGGAGTAAGCGGAATTTCGGGACGCGACAATCAGGGTTTTTCCACCGGCGAACTATCAACATCGGAGAACCAATTTTTAATTTCAATCTCAAAGATGGTCGGCGATAAACTCGCGGTTGGTCTATCGATGAAGTTTTACTACTACAAGCTCTACGAAAAAATCTCATCAACTTCCCTCGGATTCGATCTCGGAGCGCTTTACCGCGTAAATGACAAGATGAACGTATCTTTTGTCGTAACGGATTTAAACAGCTCCTACAAGTGGGATACTTCATCGCTCTATTCAATCTACGGAAAAATCAGCGAGGACGCTTTCCCTTGGCTGGCAAAACTCGGGACTTCATATTTTATTAAATCATTTAAATCCACTTTCTCTCTCGAATATGAGCGTTCTTCGGCGGCGACAAATTATTTACGTGCGGGAGTTGAGTACAATCCGTTGGAACGCTTATTTTTCCGCGTCGGAATTGACAGACTAAACATTTCCAACTTTGACGAACCGGCTCTCTTTTCATTCGGATTTGAGTATTCGCATCGACTGCTTGGCGTTGAGGCGGGAGTTAACTATGCTTATGTTTATGAACCTTATTCTACCGGCGACAGACATATTGTCGGGATTGTTCTCGGGTTGTAGATTGTTTAGAAAAAAGTTTACAAAACTGCTCAAAATAATTTTTAGTGATGAAATTGATTTTTTCTATTTTAATTATTGGAATTTAATATATAAGGAGGTTACAATGAGGAAACCATTTTGGACAATAACTATTATTTTATTTTTTGTCCCTTTTTCACTCCTATTTTCACAAGGGTTTTCTCCAAGCGGGGAACGAGGGGATGTAAATGCAAGAACATATTCTCAACTACAAGCGAATGAGATTCGTACAACTATTTTCAACTTTGGTTATACTGGACGAACAGGAGGACAATATTCTATTGAAGAACAAACTCCGTATGAATGGCCCAAAAATTCAGGACAAGTTTATATGGCGCTTAATTCAATTATTATAGGCGCGGAAGTTGTTGATAATAACGGGGATACATTGCACATTGTAGAAGTCCCGAATTTTAGGAATTCACCAGATGGAAACTCTTGGAACTTTGAGCCTATTCCCGGATATTACAATCCATCGGTAAACCAAATCGCAAATAGTCAAAACTCTGATTCTTGGCCTGAATTTTGGCCGGACAGACTAAACGATGTTTCCGATCCAGGTTGGCAAGGCGAATGGGACGGCTATCTCGGAAAAGACCAAATGATTAACGGACAAGAATTTTACTACAAATTCACCGATGATAACTACAACAAATACGCTGATTATTTTCCTGATTCTACAGACCTAACTCGCAAAGGTCTCGGCTTAATAGTTAGCGCAAGATCCTTGGAGTTCACCGACATACCTTTTCAAGATATGGTTTTTTACAGCTATAAAATTAAAAATGATGGAACAAAGCCTATCAATAAATTAGCTTTAACAATGTGGGCGGCAGATTTTATTGGCGGAAACGGAGATTCGCAAGACGATAAACTAAATTATGATTTATCAAAAAATCTTGTTTGGTTTTACGATAACGATAATTATTCACCTTCGTTTAACGGAAACCCTGTGGGAGCGTTTGGCATTTCATTTTTGAAAACGCCGGAAAATATTGAAGGGAACGGGAATACCAATATCACTAATATTCAATATGAACCCACCGGGACTATTAATTTTAACAATTTTTCCGATAATGATTTTTGGAACAATTATATGCAACCGGGTTCATTCGTAGATCCTATGACAATAAATAGCGGGGAATATGATGGGTTTATTTCCAGCGGTTATTTTTCACTCCTTCCCGGAGAAAGCAAGGAATTTATTTTTACAATAATCTTTGCGAACGGCCCTTTATCTGATCCGGATGCCCAAATTAGACTTTCTAAAATTAATAGAAAACTCGATTTTGCGAACCAACTTTTCAATTCAGGTTTTAAAGAGGGAAATTACTCCGTTAATATCTTGTCACCTGATTCTAACAGCGTGGTAAGCGGAAACGTTACTGTAAACTGGCAACTAAATGGCACAGAAGAACAAACCGAAGCCTTAATTTATTTTTCATCTGATAACGGAGATTCTTGGAACTATTTAGACAAAGTTACAGACGGAAGCAAAACTTATCAGTGGAATACGGAAAATGCACCTAATGGAATTTTAAACAAATTAATGGTTTATATCTTTAATCCCAATGGAACGCAATGCTCTGTTACCAAAAGATTTACAATAAATAATTCTTCGAACAATGCTAATCCTCAGCTCTATATAACAAACCCTTCCGCCGGAACTCGATTATCCGGAAATTATAGAGTGAATTGGATTTCGGGAGACGCAGAAAGCAATCAAAACTATTCTGTAAACCTATATTACAAGCTCTATCAAAACTCTACTTGGCAAATTTTATCTCAAAATATTCAAACCGATTTTTATAATCTAAATACTAATGATTTTCCTAACTCGGATAATTTCCAACTTCTCGGCGAAATCACTTGGGAGGGAGGGAGCGATAGTATAGTTGTTTCTCCGCTCTCGATTGAAAATAATCATCCGATACCAGACGATAGTTTAGTCCAAATAATACGTTCAACGATTGGTACGGGCAAATTTGAGATTCATATTGTTAACAACTCACAAATAACCGGACATAATTATACCGTTCATTTTGATACAACGACAAATAGTAATGAAATATCTTATGACGTTAGTGATAATTTAACCGGTCAGCTTGTTACAGAGCCATTTATTATGGATAATTCAAATTCAGAAGGTCCATATTTTGACGGCTTAAGACTGCTAATCTCAAATGACTCGCTATCCGTAAACCAAAATCAATCGCATTGGAATGACACCAATATTTATAATTATATATTTGAAACTTATAATTTTATGGAAACGGGAACGCCAAAAGCGGCTGATTATAAAATTGTTTTCGGTGATGTCGGAATTGACACTTCTTCTTCAATCGATATAGGAGGGTACAATTATCCCCCTATGCCTGTTAACTTCAAAGTAATAAATACAACCGAACAAAAACAAATTGATTTTGGTTTTATCGAACTTGATAACAGCGGAGGAGTTGGAAGATTTACAACACAAGGCGTTAACAGAGACAGAATTATTTTTTTGGAAAATATTAACAATTCCGATTTACAAAAAACATATTGGGTTTATATGGTTCAATCGGAAGGAGATAGAAATCCAACTAATGGAGATACTCTGACAATTGTTCAATTTAAACCTTTTTCAATTAATGATTCAATTATTTTTTCAACCGATAAAATTACCGGCGTTTTTGAAAATCAAATTATTCCTCAAAAATTTATTTTAGAGCAAAATTATCCGAACCCATTTAACCCTTCAACAACGATAGAGTTCAGTATCCCAACAAGTAGTTTTGTTACAATTAAAATCTACGACATCCTCGGGAGAACAATTAAAACATTAATAAAGAGAAAAATTTCAAACGGACATTATCAAGTCAAATTTAATGCTAAATATCTTTCCTCGGGAGTGTATTTTTATCAGTTGAACGCTAAAAATAAAAATGGTCAAAATATAATATTGACTAAAAAAATGCTTTTAATAAAATGATTTCAAAAATACTATTGATCGTTCAAAAAAATTTACACAAGTTAAATTATTTTTTGTTGTGCTAAGAAAATTTAGTTTAACCATATTTCTATCGGCGTTATTTAAAGTTCAACTGCTCCGCAGTTGCGGTGTTTTTTTTATTTGTAACCCCGAACTTCGTTCGGGGCTATTCAAATTCGACTGCTTCGCAGTCGGTGAAAATCTAACTTTCTCGGAAGTATGAAGCAATTTAATTTGTAAAAAAAGCAAGATTATGCAACAGGAAGTGCGAAGCGCTTCAATTTGAATAACTATGGACGAAGTCCATAGGCAAATAAAACCAAAAATCTCGGGAACTACGAAGTAGTTCAACTAAGTATGTAGAGTTGGAATAGTTTTATAAATAAAATATTTCCGGCACACCAAAAAATAATTTAGCCGGAAAATAATGAACAAAAATTGAAAAGTAATTTTCTTATTTTTAATATTTAAATTTTTAAGGAAAATAAATTGAAAATTAAATCGATTCTAATAATAACGCTTTTTCTATCAGGAACAATGTTTGCTCAAACCGATGTTAAAAGCGGAATGTCTTTTTTAAAAATCGGCTTCGGAGCAAGAAACATTGCGCTGGGTGACGTCGGAGTTATTTCGGCAAGCAACTCGACCGCGTCTGCATACAATCCCGCTCTTCTTACGCTAAACGATAACTCTCAAATTACTCTATCGCACAACAGCTGGATGACAGACGTCAGGAGCGAGATGCTCGGAGCTAAATTTTATATGCTCGGACTTCCTTTTGCCGCTTACATCAACAGTTCCACTATCAACAATATTGAGCTGAGACAAAAGCCGGGCGAAGCTCTCGGAACTTTTAACGTGAATTATTTTGCGGCATCCCTTTCCTCCGCGTTTAACTTAAACAAATCAATTTCGGTAGGCGGAACAGTTAAGTTTTTGTATCAGGGAATTTATGCGGATGAAGCCACCGGCTGGGCGTTTGATTTCGGAGCGGTTTACAAAAACTTACTCGACAATCTCAATTTAACGTTTGCGGTTCGTAATATCGGGTCGATGAATCAACTGAAAAATGACGCTACCAAGCTGCCCGCTTCGGTTTCCGCCGGCGCAGGTTATTTTATTCAGCGTCACGTCAGAAATTTCAGCGTCGAACTATTTACCGCTGTTCGAAAATATATTGACGATAATAATTTTCATCTTCATTCCGGAGCGGAAGTTGGATTTAAAGATTTTGTTTTTGTTCGCGCCGGATATATAACCGGCTACGAAGCGCGCTCCTATTCGGTGGGGCTCGGCTTAAACTGGCGCGGATTTAATTTTGATTACGCATTTGCTCCGTTCGATTACGCGCTCGGCAACTCGAACATCATTTCAATACAATATACTTTTTAAGGATTTTCTTTTATGGAAGTTGTTGAATACAGCGAAGAATGGAAAGAAAAATGGGACCGCTTTGTGGACGAATCGAACAACGGGACTATGTTTCACAAACAGATTTTTTTTGATTATCACGCGCCCGGCAAATTTAAGTTTAACCATTTAATTGTTTTGGATAAAGGAAACATAGTTGCGCTTTTACCCGGCTCAATTGTTGAAGGCAATATTTTTGAGTCCCCTATTGGCGCAAGTTACGGTTCGATTGTAACTAAAGATATTAAATTTGAAAAGACATTAAAAATCGTAGAAACGATTATTGACTACGGCAAGGAAAAAGGTTTCGCTGAATATCTTCTGACGTCGGCTCCGCAAATTTACGAAACGGTTCAAAATCAGAATCTTGATTTTGCAATGCTTTGGTCGGGATTTAAATTTGATTTACACTACATTTCAAGCGCGATTAAACTCGATAAAGAGCGAGACATAATCTCCCGCTTTTCCCCGACAATCCGGCGAAACGTACGTAAATCATTGCGCAACCCCGACATCCGCGTTGAGATAAATGAACGCTACGACGAGTTTTATCCGATTCTACTTGATAACAAAGCGCGGCACAACGTTAAGCCGACGCACTCCTACGAAGATTTGTTAAAGCTGAATAAATTAA
>JALWEC010000476.1 GCA_027036655.1 Melioribacteraceae bacterium | reverse complement strand
CCCTCCAATCACTTATAAAAGGAACTCCGTTTTTCTCCAATAAATTTACCTGCGGAAATCATATTAGAGCCCTTTGCATAACCTAAATTTGTCATATTGAGTTCGCCACAGCGAAGGTGGAAGCCGTCCGAAATATCTCTACATTCGGTAAAATTACCGGTTTTGAGATTCTTCTTCCCGACTTTGTCGGGACTCAGAATGACATATAAATTAGGTTATGCAAAGCTTTCTATTACTTAACGCAAATATTGCGATATGTACAGGTAAGGCACTTCGATTTTGAGCTTGTTCTTCGCGGAAATCTGTTTTCCTCGATAATCTCGGCTATTTCATTTATGTAAAGTTCAATCATTCCTATCCCTTTTTCCGTAATATCAAATTCCACGACTTTGTTTTTGCTTCTGATAAAAACCAGGAACGCCTTCTTAACTTCAACATTGTAATTTTCCATTATTAATTTGGCGTAGCAATGCGCTTGAGTGTAATATGTTTTGTAAATTTTCTCATTGTAGCGCGCATATTTATAGTCAAGCGGACTTGCCGTTCCGTCAGACAAAAACAATACCTCGTCAACGATGCCTCGTAAATTTTTGCCGGTCAAATATACTTCCACTTCCTTTGAAATTACTTTAATTCTTTTTCTTAAATATTCCGGATTTACAACTGTTTTCCGATGATGAATTTCCCTTCCTTTCATTGCCTTAAAATATAATTCTTCGTGCTGAGGAATTGAAAGCACATACATAAAATAGATGTATCTCGGGCAATACAAATATTCAATAATATGAGAGGGCGTTATCGATAAACTTTCCGGTTCCATTTATTTCTCACATAAACAACTGTTTTACTTCATCGGTAATCATTTTTTTATCGAACGCCTGCCCCAATAATACGGTTTCCCTAAGTTCGTTTTTACTCATCGGAAATATGTAAACCGAATCTTTTTCCGCGTTTATTAATTCCTCGATTCTTATCTGCAATTCATCTAAAAAAGATTTTTCAATCGAGCCGAGAAAAACGGAATACTGCACTCTGTTAAGTCCGGCTTTTTCGCAAGCTTTTGAAATTTTCGTTCTTGCCCTATCGTCTTTGATGTCATACATCACCCAGCAAATCATAATATTCTATATCCTCCGGTTTTAATTTTTTCTTAATTAGTCTGGCGGCAAACGAATGCGCGTCTAACTGAATTATATTATTTCTCGACTGATTCCGTCCTTTGTATTTTACTTTTTCTTCTTCCATAAATTTATTTATCGATTCCATAAGCAAGATTTTACCGTTTTTATTTAATGAAAATCCTCCGGAGATTTTTTCCGTATGACTTTTATTTACCTTTTTTGCGGAAAAAAGTTTGAAAACCGTTTCGTCCGCCCAAATTCTGTACGGCTCGATAAAATCAAAAACCATCGACTTCTGGTTATAATCGTCTCGATGCAGAAAACCGATATAGGGATCAACGCCCGCTATCAGCAAAGCGCGTTCAATTTTGGAATAAAAAACTCCGTAAGCATAATTCAGGAATGAATTAAACGGATCTTTAGCCGGACGGAAAGAGCGGCTATCGAACCGGTATTCCGCGGAAAGTATTTGCCCCAAAACCCGAAAATATTCTTTCCCCGCGGAACCTTCATAGCCGCGTAATTCATCCGCAATTTCAAAAATATTCGCGCCCGAAAGGTTTTTAACCGCGTCGGCTTTCCTTTCGATTTTGTTTATCGCGCTTACAAAAAGAGCGGCTTTTTCCTCCCTGTGTTTTTTCAGCTTCTTAAGAAAATCTTTCTGATTGGAAATTTTGGCTACTATCCATTCTTTTACAAACTCCGTTCCGCTCTTTGTTACGCTTGCAATAAGTTGGCTTTTTCTGATTTTTGTAGTGCTTCCGAGCTTACTCGACCAAACCCTTCCGTAAGGCGTGCCCTCAAACTGCATAAAAAGAATATCAATGTTGTGCATCGTGGCAAGTTCGATTGCGTCAACGCTTAAGCTAACCCCTTTGGAAAGATGAATCGAGGAAAGTTTTCCCGGAGCAATTTTCCTCCGGATTAGTTCGTCTTCCCTTTTCAGACGAACTTCAAACATATCGTCCCTTACGTGCAGATATGCTCCGTAGGTATCGATTGATAAAATCATCGTTTCCCCCGCTGTTGTTGTTCCTCTATAATTTATTCAATCATTTCACCAAAAGGTGTTTCACTTTAAGGTGAAATGATTTTAGTATATATCATCGATTATTTTTTTCAAACAAACATTTTCTATTCCCCCAATTATCCATTTATGCAACAATCCAATATTCCAATGCTTTATGCACAAAGAACTAATAAACTAATAACTTTCAATCGTTCCGAAACCTCGCGAAACCGATTTCCCGAGTCCCGCAAAATCGGGCAAAGAAACATTCGTATGAAATTCCCCTGAAAAAGCCGTCATCTTTTTGTTCTTAAACATTGTGGTTCGTGGCTCTACCTCGGGCAACGCGCTGATTTTATCCTCCGCGCGATAACCGACGCCTTTAAAAAAACTAAGGATATTACCGACAAGAATATTCGATAAAAATATGGTTTGCTCAGCGCCCGGGAGTAAAAGCGAATACTTTTTGAAATTATTTTGGTTTAATCCCATCCACAACGATTTAAACTTGTAACGATTAAAATTATCCTTCAATATTTCCGGTTCATAAATTATTCTCTTTAAATTTTTTGAATATATATTCACAACAAAGTTGCCCAGTTCAAGCCTCTTAATTCTGGTAAACAATTCGATTAGAAGCTCCGAACCTTCCCCAAACCCGACAAGCATCGGCATATTATCGACAACTTTATATTGTACAAGCGGATAAGCGTAACGCAATCTGCCGTCGTCGTAATGATTATGAAGCAAAGGAGATTTTTCCTTAAACAAGTTGCCAAAATACCCTCGCAACTTATGACCGTAATGCTGATGTAAATCCACTTCGGGAAACTTAATATAAGTAATCGGTATTGGCATAATACTGTTTTGTTTAGTTTTTATTTGTATTAAATAAATTCAATTTGAGATTCAGTATCGCAAATTGTTCTTTTAAAACCGAAATTATAATCGTAATAATCGTCTTTCATTTCTTTATCAATTAAATATATTTCCGTGTTTTGTATTGAAAGATTATTTACTAATTCTATGTAGTATTTGGGAATTTTTAATATATACGAATAAAAAATCGATTTTATTTTTTGATAATCCTCTTTACTCCTTTCGCCAAGTAAATAATCGTTAAATATTTGTAAAGCGTCGGATGCGTTTTTGTCGTATTCGATAAAAACTTGAATGTAATTTATTTTGTCGTCGATTAATTTAAATGAGGAAACGCTTGTTTCGTCGTCCGAGTAACTCGTGTAATTTAATTTACAAATTGCTTCCCAAATTGCTTTTGACTTATCAAGCGCGTTCTCGCCGACTCTATTTTTTATTTCAAGAAAATATTGTTCGATGAAACTCAGATAATTTTCTTCGGGAATTTCTTTTTCTCTTTGCAAAATCGTACTTACAACATTTTCAACAATGCTTCCGTATATTTTTTTGCAATCGCCGAAATTTACAATATATACTTTGGAGTAATTTGCTTTTTTCCCGTAACGATTAACTCTTCCTGCCACTTGAACAATTGAATCAATTGGAGCGATATCTCTAAAAGCCATATCAAAGTCAATGTCCACGCCTGCTTCAACCGTTTGCGTTGACACTAAAATCGGATTTTCGCCGTTACTAAGGGACGCTTTGATTTTGTTAATAATTTCCAATTTGTGAGCAGGTAAAATATTGGTAGATAGATAAAAAATCGGATTGCCAATTTCGTTTTCATCCAAAAATTCTTCTAACTTTTTGTATATACACAAAGATCTGTTAACAGTATTCAGAACGATAAGAGCGGATAACTTTCCGTCCCATTTATCGAAAAAAAGATTAATAAAATCGTCGTCTTCAGGAATATTGTCTATTTCTGAAATTATTTTGGTTCTCTTAAATAAATTGAATATTTGTTTGTGATTAGGCAAAAGTTCAACGGCGTTAATCTTTTCATTTACCAAATTTTCGGCTAATTCAAAAATGTATGGTTTTGTCGCAGTCATTAACAGAAATTTTGTGTTTAAAAATTTTGACAAAGAATAAATAACCGAACCTATCAGAGGCAACTTTTCGATTTCTATCGCTTGAATTTCGTCTAAAATTACTATTGCGTTTGCAAGATGAGAAAATCTCTTAATCGCTTTATTCTTATTTGTAATTATGGTTTCAATTAATTGAACGAACGAAGTTATGATAATATCTGATTGCCAAGTTTCCAATAACATTAAACTTTGGGCGTAATTAACGGACGAGTCTATTTCGCCGTTGGAGTTTTGGTAGTGAACTAAAATTTTCGCCTTGTTTTCAAAGACTTTACTATATATGTCGATTGCTTGTTCAATAATGTTTACGAAAGGCAATGAATAAATGATTTGTGGAATCTCGCCTGTTGTTTCGGAAATTTTTTTGCGTAATTCAAGCGCAAAATCAAGTCCTGTTAATGTTTTCCCAATTCCTGTTGGCGCGGTTAAAGTAAAAATTTTATCTTTATTTAAATCTATTTCGTTGACAAAATTTTTTACATTTCTTCTTATTTGCGATTTTAAGTTGTCGGCGTTTCCAAAATTAATATTAATGTAGTTTTCGACTAAATTCTTATCTAATGATTTTCTCTTGTAAATAACGTTGTCCGATGCGTCTATTTTATCCGCTTCAATCAGAATTGAAAAAACATAATTTATCAGAAAGTAGTTTTCGCAATTTTTAGATTGAATAAATAATTTTTTAACGGTTTTTCTTATCTCTTTTTGCGACATATATGAAAATTCAAATGGAAGCGCAAGAAAATCGGACAAATTTTGGAAATTCAATTCTTGTTCAATTTCATCTGTTAGTCTGACTAACTTTTCTTTTTGCTTGTTAAATATTTCCGATAAGAAAGCAAGGTCGGTTCTGTCTTTTCTAATGAAACTGTCGTCCGATAATTTTTTAAGGTTGGAATGATGATTCTTAATCGCATAATACGCAATAAACGCCATCGGGAACGACTTATTAATCAGAGAATTGAACGCGACAAAAGCGCCAATACGTGCGTGATTTTTTAGTTCGTCGTCATAGTTGCCTTTTTTTAAAAGATAATTTTGAAAATCGGGAGTGTATTTTCCTAAATCGTGCAACTTGGCAATGGTTGAAATTAATTCGCTTATTTCGGCGTTTGAAATACCTTGGAAATTAACTCGTTCGGAAAATAAAGCCAATGAGTTTTTGAGGACGTTCGCGGAATGTTCGGCTATTGTTTTTACGCCTACGTATTCGGTTTCGGAAATTTTTTTAGAGTGGGAGTAAAACATTTCTACTCCCAAAAAGCAATGTTAATTACGTTCCCTTGTTCATTATTTATTGAATAGTATTTCCCGGTATATTTTACCGGTAATTTTTTCCCGCCGTCGATAAAAAGAACTCTGATAAATTTTACGACTTCTCTATCGAAATTTCCTTTAAAATCCGCCGGCAATTGTTCTTCTTCAACTACGAAATCTTTTTCTTCGTTATCGTCAAAATCAATAGAGCTAACTTTTTGGCTATCGACGGAAGAATCAAATTCAACAAGTTCGTCTTCGGAATATTTTTCAGATATTTTATCGTCGGAGTAAAAATGCGGATTTACAATTGTCGCCCCGAAAAACGCCGTTCCCAAAGATAACGAGTAATGAAAATCGCGTTGCGTAATTTTTTCTTTAATTTGCCGGAAAACATCTTTACCGTTTTCAAAGTAAGATAAAGACACGCGATATTTCAAAACCCCTTTTCTTATATCAATTGGACTTACAACTTCAAACGGCGTTTGAACGTGACCGTCTTTATGTCCGCCTCTGAAATCTTTCTCGCCTTCTACTTTCAAATAATTCAAGCGATGAAATGATTTCTTAACGGAAGCAAGCAAAGAAACGGTAATTCTTAGTTTATCGGAGGAAAAGTCTTCATAATACGAATCTTTTTCCTTTCCGAGCATTCCCGCAAGAATTCCCATAACGGTCGTGCGCGGCGGCAACGTAAAGGATAATGCCGTTGAATTTGAGTAATATTTTCTGAAATGAGCAAACTTTCCGACAATATCGAAGGTTAAAATTTCCATAGTTAATCCAAGTTTAAATTAATATCTTGACTTGTTTTTATCACCGCTTCTTTAATCGGTTTGCCTTCGCCTTTGTTTGCATTTATTAAATTTACGAGAGGCGTAAAATCAAGTTCCAAATCGGAAAATTTTCTAATGCTGACTTCCTCACCGTTTTCGTTTTTCTTAACGTTTACATTAATGTATTGCCTTAAATCTCCGAAATAGCCGTTTGAATAATTTTCATTGTAAACAATTTCCAAATATAATTTCGGATATTGATTTAATTTTGAGCGTGTCGGATTTGCGGGAATTGCGTTCCATATTGCATCTCGGAATTTTGCAATATCTTCTTTCATTAGTCCTGTAGTCGTTGCCGCGTTTTTGTTTATTGTTCCGTTAAACGCAATTAAACTGTAATAGACGCGATAATCCTTGCCGAAAGTGCTTTCGTCGTCGTTCATAATAGTTACGATAGTATCCGATTTAACCAATTCGACAGGATGCAAAGAATAGCCCCAATTTATTTGAATTGCGCCGGTAAAAGGTTTTTTGAATCCTTCAACTGCAAATGCGCTTCCGAACATTCTGACGTCGATGAAAAATTTTCTTACTAATTGAATTAAAATAAAGCTTGAAAG
>JALWEC010000475.1 GCA_027036655.1 Melioribacteraceae bacterium | reverse complement strand
CGAACTTGAAGCCGAAGGAATTAAATGGGCAAATGAAATTTTACAGCACAGTCCTTTGTCGATTCGCCTTCTTAAGTCGGCGTTCAACGCCGAACTTGACGGTCAATCTGGAATTCAGGAGCTTGCTGGAAACGCCACGCTTCTTTATTATATGAGCGAAGAAGCTCAGGAAGGACGCAACGCCTACAATGAAAAGAGGAAACCCGATTTCTCAAAATTTCCGAGAGTTCCGTAGTGTCGGAAACTTATGTTAATAATGTTTCAAAATTTAATCTTTGGGTAACCGCAAGCCGACCTAAAACGCTTCCGGCGGCGGTTACTCCCGTCATTGTAGGAAGCGCAATCGCCGGATTTGAGCATAAGTTTAATTTTGTCCCGGCGGTTTTTGCTTTGGTTATTTCTCTTTTGATTCAGATAGCGACCAACTTTGTTAACGACCTTTATGATTATTTAAAAGGGACTGACAAACCGGACAGAGTAGGACCGCAAAGGCTTCTTACTTCGGGACTTATTTCGCCCAGAGAAATGAAGATGGCAATTTACTTCACTTTCGGCTTGGCGTTTTTTCTCGGACTTTATCTTGTTTGGCTCGGAGGTTGGATTGTTCTGTTAATCGGCGTTTTATCTATTGCGGCAGGCTTCGGATACACGGCGGGACCTTTTCCCTTTGCATACAACGGACTCGGCGATATCTTTGTTTTTATTTTTTTCGGGATTGTGGCTACAGTTGGAACTTACTTTGTTCAGGCGCTATCATTTTCTTCGATTGCTTTGTGGGCGTCTGTGCCGGTCGGACTTTTGATAACAAACATTCTTGTGGTTAATAATTATCGCGATGCGGACGAAGACAAATTTGCAAACAAAAAAACGCTCGCGGTGAGATTCGGGAAAAGTTTTGCGCGCGGTCAGTATCTGATTTCGATTGTCATTTCTTATGCCGTTTTGTTCGTAATCTATTTTGAATATAAAACAACCGCTTGGATTTTTCTTCCGTTTCTTGCTTTGCCGCTCTCCGTTAAACTTATTAAAATGATTTACTCCCTTACCGGAAGTCCGCTAAATAAAACGCTTGCGTTGACCGGAATTTTTTCAACAATTTACGGACTGCTCTTTGCCGTCGGTCTGTTATTGTAAAAAAGTACGCATAAATTAAACCGATGAAAATCAAACGGATAATAGTAAAGCCAAAACAATATAATTTTGTTAAGCCGGTTTTTACTTCCCAAGGCAAGCTGGAACGCCGCGAGATTATTTCCGTAAAGTTTTTAAATGAAAAAGGAGACTGCGGAACAGGCGGAGCGTATCCGCTTCCACCGTTTACCGAAGATGTAAAATCGATTATCGGAGAAGCGAGAAGCAGAGCGGCTCAATTGGAAGAAACCAACTTTGATTCATTCGAAGAATTTTCGGACTTTCTATTGTCCTTAAATAAAATTCATCCGACTCTCCTTTTTGCTTTTGAATCTGCATTCATTAATTTGCTGATTGAAGCGGACGAAATTACCGAATCGCAATTCATTAAAAGAATAAGAAGCGCGCCGATAAAATTAAACGCATTAATTTCAGAGGAAGACACAAGTAAGTTTTTTCAATCGGCGGAAGAAGCTGTTCAGAGAGGATTTAATACTCTGAAAATCAAACTCGGGTTTTCCGCGTTTGAAAACGAGTTAATCAGAATAGGATTTTTAAATAATTTATCCGACGACATAAAACTTCGGTTGGATATAAACGGAGCTTGGAACTTTGAGGAAGCTCAAAAAAAGATTGAAAGATTAACGCAGTTTAATGTGGAATATGTTGAAGACCCGACAAACAGTTTTGAGGATAATCTGAAGCTCGCGAAATTATTTCCCGGAAATGTAGCTTTTGATCAAACGGCAAAGGGAATCAAAGAAATAAAATTAATCGCGGAAAATAAATCCGTTTTGATATTGAAGCCGGCTTTTTCCGGTTCGTTACGCCGCTCTTTGGAAGTAATCGATTTGTTTAATGAGAAAGGAGCAAAACTGATTATTTCTTCCGCTTTTGAAGATGCAACCGGAAGGGAAATAAACTATGCGCTTGCTTCTCTGCTTTCGCCTGAAATAACGCACGGATTGAACACTCAAAATGTCTTGATTGAGGACTCCATAGAGCCGTATGAAAAAAACGGCAACAGAATTTTATTTTCAAAGGAAATTTTTCTTAGAAAAGGAAAGTGTGAAGAAGCGGGGG
>JALWEC010000474.1 GCA_027036655.1 Melioribacteraceae bacterium | reverse complement strand
CTTAAAATTCTGCTGACCGTCAGCCCGGTAAGACATTGGAAAGATGGAGCCGTAGAAAACCAAAGAAGCAAAGCCACGCTGATTCTTGCCGCTGAAAAATTAGTCGAGGAATGCGATAATGTTTTCTACTTTCCTTCCTACGAAATTGTGATAGACGACTTGAGGGATTACCGATTTTATTCCTCGGACTTGGTTCACCCGAATAATCTCGCCGTTGAGTACATTTGGGAAAAGTTTGCCGAAGCGTATTTCCCGTCCGAAACAATCGCATATCTCAGCGAAATAAATAAAATAAAAAGCGCGTTTAATCACAAAATAAGAAACCGCAATACTCCGGAGACGCAATTGTTCATTGAATCCACAATTAATAAAATTAACGCGGCAACGAATAAATATCCCCATTTGAATTTTGCGAGAGAAATGAAAAGACTCCTTGGAGAAGAAAATTAAAGCAAGTAACAGCTCGCAGGCGCGAACCATTACTTACTAAGCAGATATGTATTTGGGGACTTCTAAAATATACATTTTGGCTAATAAAAGCCAATTATTTTTAAGAAATTTTATTTAGTGTTTTAGAGACCTTTGCACAACCTAAATTTGTCATATTGAGTTCTCCACAGCGAAGGTGGAAACTGTCCGAAAATATCTCTAAATTCGGTATAATTACCGGTTTTGAGATTCTTCATTTCGCTTCGCTTCATTCAGAATGACATTTTACGGGATTATGCAAAGCCTTTTTTAAACTTTTTTTATTGACTTTTTGGTTAATATTACACAACGACATGCATGATATAATTTATTTAATAATTTTTTTGTTAGTCGGAATGACGGCGGGAATCGGTTCCGGGCTAATCGGAATCGGCGGCGGCGTGATTTACATTCCTTTTCTCTACCTTCTTCTTCCGGCGCTCGGCGTCCCGGACGACAAACTGGTTTTTACCGCAATAGCCACTTCTCTCTTTACGGCTTTATTTTCTTCGGGAAGTTCATTTTACAATCATGTGAAATTAAAAAATGTCGATTACAAAAGCGCTCTGCTCCTCGCGTCGGGAAGTATCATAACTTGCTTTTTTACTCCGAGAATAATTGTCAATCTCAATCCGGTTTATCCGAAAATAATTTTAATTTTTTCTCTCCTTGTTACAATTGTTAAACTGCTGTTTGACAGAAACAACATTGAGCCGTCCGGGCTTAAAATCAATAATATTTATCTCTTTTTCTTCGGAGCGCTTGTCGGGGCAATCGCCTCGTCGGCGGGAATCGGCGGCGGAGTTTTTATAGTGCCGATACTTTCCTTCTTCTTTGCGCTCCCTTTTAAGAAAGCAATCGGAACATCAACTTTTACTGTTTTTCTTACTCTGCTTGTTTCCTCAATCAGCTACTGGATTATTAATACTTCGGGCGGCGGCAGTCATTCCGCAATGGGATTAATAAATTTAACGGCTTCGCTTCCAATGGCAGCGGGAGCCGTTGTCGGCGCTCGGCTCGGCGCGCGCCTCGGATATAGAATTTCAGTAAAAGCCGTTAAAACGGTTTTTATTCTATATCTGATTTTTGCCGCAGTTAAAATTATTACGACACTGTAAGTAACCTTTACCAAACATAGAATTAGCCTCAATTAATAGGAGGCTTTGCGTAACCTATTTTATATGTCATTCTGAATGGAGCGCAGCGGAATCCGCCACGGCGGAAGAATCTCAAAACTAGTAATTTAACTGAATTAGAGATATTTCAGCCAGCTTACAACTTCACTATGGCAAATTCTATATAACTATTTTGGGTTTTGCAAAGGTCTCTAAGAACTATTAATTTGAGAAAACTTTTCATAACACAACAATATATCATTCTTTAAATTGTAATACTAAACGTTTTGGCAATGGCAAAAAAGCCGACAAAAGTCGGGAGAAGTTTCATAAGTGAAAATAGATTTGAATAATGATACTGTAAATAGAAGTACTTGGGAAAATATTTTTTTGATAATTTTTACAAAATGGATCATTTCAAACGAAAAATCCATTTACCAATAATTTAACTCTGAATTATTGAATCCGTTGAATCCGAAGGATTCATATATTATTAGAAAAATTAATAAAAATTATATGCGACCCCAACGGGGTCGAATAATTTAACATAAACGAAATTCTATAGATCCGCCTTGGCGGAATAATCCCTTCGGGATTAAGAAAAAACTAAAACCCGGATTGCCAATTACAAACAACTTATTTATT
>JALWEC010000473.1 GCA_027036655.1 Melioribacteraceae bacterium | reverse complement strand
TCAATATCTTTGGAAATAAACTTTGCCTGCTCGTTAAAATGTCGAAGCTGAAGCCCGATTGTAATTCCACCGAAAACACCGTTGGTTTTGTAAACCCCTTTTGAATACTTTATCGGGGCGTACGCCATAATTTTTTTCACTCCGCCGACGTTGGTCGTAAGAACGGAACCTGAATCTTTATTGCGGACCTCCTCAGCCACATACGGATAGTTGGGATGAATAAATCCGGCATAATCAAGATTAAACGGAATATTGCCCAGTTCAATATCTTTTTTGCTGCTTGTCTCGGTATAAGGAGGAACGGGCTTCCCGTTTTTGAAAACGCCTCTGATATCCCACAGTTTGGGATGCGTAATTATCCAACCTTCGTCGTCGAACATAAATGCGTAATCGCCCGAGCTGTAACTCGGAGCCACAACCTGCTGAGTTTTATTGGGTAAAACGTGCTGGGTAAATTCCATAAGATGACGATGGTCTAATCCGAGAACAACAATACCGACAAGTTTTCCGCTTTTGTAAACAGGCTTGGCAAAGCGTATTACTCCATCGTAAAAGACGCCGTGAAACGCGGTCTCCAAACTTTTGGAATTTTGAAGCTGTTCTTTTCTTGTTACGTGAAAACCGTTAAGATGCGAAACATAAATCTCTTTCGGATGAAGTTTAATCGTTCGCGAAAAATACTCCTCGCATTTATAGCGCGTGTTTTTCTTATATCTGACATTTTTCAGTTTATTTTCCGGAACTATTCTCGAATCGGAAATCCGGACAAGCTCCATCCCGTCGGGCGCTACAAAACTGATTTCCTTGTAGAGCGATATATATTTGTGAACATCAATCGGAATCCCTTCTTTATCAAATCTGTACCAAACCTCGCCCGTATGCTCTCGGTCGAACTCCAAATACTTTTTCGCCGACGGCTCCAGCTCCGCAAGAGCGTCCAAATCGCTCTCGCATTTTTTCAAAAACCGCTCAACTGTTCCCGCTAATAACGACGCCTGCAACTCCGTTGTACGCTTGGTTTTTTCATCAATAGTTTCAGTCAGATGTTTTGAAACCCCAGCTTCAAGGTTATCCAAAGTGGAAATAGTGTAGTAATAAAGTATAATTAAAGGAACAATCGATATGAATATTGAAGAAAGGAGTAATCTCCGGAATATTCCGAAGCGTGATTTGGGAAGATAAATTGAAAAATTGGATTTGTCTGTAATATTATTCTTTTTAGCTGCCAATATTAACGTTCTTTAAGATTAATATTGCAATATAAGAAAAGTAAAAATAATCGGAAGAAAAAAGGGATATTTAAAAGATGATTTGCCTTGTACCCGGAGGGGGACTCGAACCCCCAAGGGAATACTCCCACTAGACCCTGAACCTAGCGCGGTTACCAATTTCGCCATCCGGGCAAAAAGAACATTTTTTGAACTACAAATTTAGAAAAATATTATCATTTTGAAAGAATAAACTTTGTACTTTTTCCTTTTTACTTGACAATCAAATCCTCTCTGCCCCATTCTATTAACTTCCCTTTGATAAAATCAAGAACATATCTGTGGGCTTCGGAAGAATTTGTAACATTCATAGGTTCGCCGAAGGAATAGCGCGTCGGCTTGCTCATATCCATTTTTCCCAAATCTTTAATTAATTTACCGTTTTGCCATGCATCGGTTAAAACCGCAAGCGGAATAACGGGGACGTTATTTTTCTGGGCTAATTTTACTCCGAGAGTATTAAACTCTTTCTCATTAAAAAATTTGGTCCTTGTTTTTTGCGGAAAAATGATTATGGATTTTCCCTCGCTGAGTTTCTGTTTCCCTTCCCTCAAAACGATTTGCAAATCTTCCCGCGGATTTTCTCGCCCGACAATAATCGGCTCGCGCGCAAGAGTAACAGCACCGAACAAAGGAAAATTAACCAAATCTTTTTTCATAACATATAGAATACGCTTAACTGGATGAATAACGCAAGCCGGTACTAAAGTTTCGTGAGAACTCATGTGGTTGCCTACAAAAACAACAGGACCTTCGTTTTTTTTCAGATTATCCATCCCCTCAATACAAATCTTTCCCCCCGCCTTTTCCCAAGCTCTGAAAATCTCGTCCGAGGCTTTAATCCAATTAAAGTCGTCCATTTTCCCTTTTACGGACTGATCATTAGCTATTGCAAAAATGCTAACTAATTTAAGGTAAAAATAAATTGAAGGGAAAGATGTATAAATAGCTTTGTCGTCA
>JALWEC010000472.1 GCA_027036655.1 Melioribacteraceae bacterium | reverse complement strand
AAACATTATATCAGCCGCGGTTAAATTGGTTGGAGAAACGAGAACCAGAAACGGCGGCGACGATACGCTGCGTAAATGGATTCAATGGGGCGCGGGTCCGCGAGCTTCGCAGTACTTGATTTTGGCGGCTAAAACGCGAGCGATAATTAACGGACGCTTCACGCCGAACATTGATGATTTGAAAGAAGCCGCCGTTCCGGTTTTGCGCCATAGAATTGTTCCGAGTTTCAGTGCGGAAGCAGAAGGAATCTCTTCCGAAGATATTATTAATTACATCCTGAAAAAATTAAATTTATGAAATTAAAAACTATTCTTATTCCGATTCTTGCCGGATTATTTTTTGTAATATCGTGCAGCAAAGAAAATACCGAATCCGTTCCCGCGGAAAAAATCAGCAAGCCGCAGTTAAATGAATACGGGATGAACGCCGATTCATTAATCGAACACGACGGCGTAGTGCTGAAACGCCAAAACTTTTCCGATATTCTCCTTCCTTTCGGGGTCAGTTATAAAAAAATTCTTGAGCTTTCCGATTCGAGCGGGAAAATATTTGATGTGCGGAAAATTCGTCCCGGCGCCGATTATGCCGCATTCACGACAAAAGACAGCAATAGAAGTTTGAAGTATTTTGTTTATGAAATTGATCAAATAAATTATGTAGTTTACGATTTTCGAGATTCCGTTATTGCCGTCAGGAAAGGAAGAAAACATGTTTCATCAAAGGAAGAACGGGCGGGCGGAATTGTAAAAGGTTCATTGTGGAATACAATGCAGAGCTTAAATTTAAGTCCCGTTATAGCAATCAAGATGAGTGAGATTCTTGCTTGGCAAATTGATTTTAACGCTGTTCGCAACGGAGACAAATTCAAGGTGATTTACGACAACAATTACATTGACGACAGATTTGTAGGAACGGGAATTATAAAAGCGGTAATGTTCGAGCATATGAAAACTCCCTATTACGCTTTCCGTTTTAAAGAAGGAAACGACGTTGATTACTACGATTTGGACGGCGGAAGCATGCGAAAGGAATTTTTAAAAGCTCCTCTAAAATTCACCAGAATTTCCTCCAGATTCTCAAGGCACAGATACCATCCGATTCTCCATATTTACCGCCCGCATCTCGGAATTGATTTTGCCGCTCCGATCGGAACGCCGGTTCAGGCAGTGGGAGACGGAGTTGTAATCGAAGCAAGGCGGAGAGGCGGCGCCGGAAGATTTGTAAAAATTCGCCACAACGCTACTTTTTCCAGCGGCTACATGCACCTTTCCCGTTACGGAAAAGGAATTCGTCCGGGGAAACATGTTAAGCAAGGGGATGTTATCGGATATGTCGGGAGCAGCGGGCTGTCCACAGGACCTCATCTTGATTTCAGATTTTGGAAAAACGGCAGACTCGTAAATTACCTGGTTCAGAAATTCCCTCCTTCCAAACCGGTTAAAAAAGAATATATGAAACGCTTTATCGAACTCCGCGATTCAATGAAAAAAGAACTCGACTCCATACCTTATCAAAACACGCTTGAAGGGGATGAGTAAAGATGAGAAAGGATAAGCTGACTTCCTCTTCCGGTTATGTCTGTTTTTCCGCAGATTGCAAGCAATCCACGCTACAAAAAACATTTTGTTATTCGAGTATTTAAGGCGGAAAATTTTTCTAATGATAATTTTAGTACCTTATCGGTAAAATTCGTGTTATTTGTGGCAGAATATTTTCCCAAATACTCTAAAGTCCTTTATTGATAAGGGTTTCAGAGATTATTTTTTTTGTCCAACTTTTTCTAATTTTGTTTTCGGCTTGTCCATGTTGAGTTATGCAAAACTTTCTGATAATTACATAGACGATATGATTTTGTACTTGCTCCGTAGGAGCAAAACCTTTGTAATAAACAATTAATCTCCAATCAAAAGCTCCGTAGGAGCGATACAAAAAATACAATGATTATCTCGTAAGCATTGAAGCGCCGCTCCTACGGAGTTAATAGATAATGGCGCGCTTTATTTATTACAAAGGTAACACTCCTACGGAGTTACTTCTCTTTGATATATTGTGATGACCAACCTCTTAGATATGTTGATGCGATACGTAATCCGCCCCGGCGGAGTAAAAGTTAAAATCTAGTTTTACTAATATTGGCATTCTTAAAGTCGCCGAAATAATATCGCTATTAAGAACTGATGAAATGAAAAACCTCCGAACTTGTCCCGACGTCCTTTCGTTGTGATTTA
>JALWEC010000471.1 GCA_027036655.1 Melioribacteraceae bacterium | reverse complement strand
CAGATTATATTTTTCAGCCAGTCTGTCAACAATTTCAAACCCGATGTTATGACGAGTGCCGGAATACTCCCGACCGACATTCCCGAGTCCGAAAATTATTTTAGTTCCGGCAGGAATTTCTTATTCCTCCTCTTCGGAACCGCCTTTACCGATTACTTCCGGTTCGGTTGAAGCGGGACCTTCCTCGGTTTCTTCTTCAACTTCTTCGGCAACCGCTCCGATACAGGAAACTAACAGCGTATCGTCGGTCTGAAGGAAAGTGATATTCGGCACTTCCAAATCGCCTACCGTTATTGTATCGCCGATATTTAATCCGGACATATCCACTTCGATTGATTCGGGGAAATGTCTCGGCAAACATTTTACGGTAACTTTATGCAGAGCTTTCTGAATTCGTCCGCCTTCTTTAACTCCAATGGCGTCGCCGATAAAGTTAATCGGAACTTCAACTTCAATTTCTTCGCCTACCGTCATTCCGAGCAGATCGAAATGAATTACTTTTTCCGAAACCGGATCGAACTGGACGTCTTTAAGCAGACAAAGGATTCCTTCTTTACCGTCGATACTTAAATTAACCACATGGTTTTCCGATGTGTAAATAAGGGGATTAAGATCATTTCCCTTTACAATAACAGATACCGGATTTTCTCCTTTAACATAAAAAACTCCCGGCACCAAACCTTCTTTCCTAGCCTGATTTAACTCACCCTTGGTCTTAAAATCTCTCGACTTCGCGTTAATCTTAATTTCAGCCATAATGCATCACCTCTTTATATATTATCATTTAACTTTTATTATTTTCAAACAATGAACTAACAGATTGGTCTCTGTTAGAACGTAAAATTGCTTCGGCAAGAATGTTGGAACTCGACTTAACCCGGATTTTATCGCCGGTATAATCTCTGCGAAGCGGTATTGTATCCGTAACGTAAAGTTTTTCAATTTCCGAGTTTTCAATTCTCTCGTAAGCCGCTCCGGATAAAACCGGATGCGTAACGGCTCCGTAAACTTTTTCGGCTCCGCGTTCTTTCAATGCTTTAACCGCATTGACGAATGTTCCCGCCGTATCAATAATGTCATCAACCAAAAGAACATTTTTTCCTTCAACTTCGCCGATAATATTCATTACTTCGGCTACGTTCTGCGAGGGGCGTCTCTTATCGATAACCACAAGATTGGCATCCAATCTTTTGGCGTACGCTCTCGCTAATTTTATCCCGCCGACATCCGGCGAAACTATCGCCAAATTAGGAATATGATCCTCTATTACTCTGAAAAAAATCGGAGATGAATAGAGATGATCAAACGGTATATCAAAAAAACCTTGTATCTGCGGCGCATGCAAATCCATCGTGATAATTTTATCTGCGCCGGCATGCGTCAGCATATTAGCCACAAGCTTTGCAGCAAGCGAAACACGCGGCTGATCTTTTCTGTCCTGACGAGCGTAGCCGAAATAAGGAATAACAGCCGTAACCCGCTTGGCGGAAGATCTTTTTGCCGCATCAATCATTATTAAAAGTTCGAGAAGGTTTTCGGCGGGAGGATTAGTAGATTGCACAATAAAAACATCCCGTCCTCGAATATTCTCCTTGTATTTGGTCCAGATTTCTCCGTCGCTGAAACGCTTAATCTCTGCCTTGCCGGGTTCGATACCAAGATAATTAACTATTTTCTCAGTTAATACGCTGTTTGACGTTCCCGAAAAGACTCTTGGTCCAAAATCCATTTTAATAATATTATTTTAAATTGATACAGATACAAAATATAATGAAAAAAAAAAGGTATGTCAAACAATTCAAACGTTGATCAATCCGCAATTGCTTGTTTGTCCGATTACTTCACACATAATGCTTAAAGACACTTAAATTTACAAACATCCGGATAGCGCCTCATGGAATATAGAAGAAAACGGTTAATCTGTTTTGAATTATATATAAAGAACTCATTGCTCTACGCTGTAAATATTTTTTATACTATCGTTGCGCAAAACTTATTAAGACAGCTATCTTTTATTTTTCAACCGAGCGTAATATTTAATTTTCTCGATAAATTCTTTACTGTCAATCGGTTTCGGGATGTAATCGGTCGCGCCTGCGTCCAAACATTTTTCCCTGTCCCCTTTCATTGCAAAAGCCGTAAGGGAAATAATCGGAGTATCTTGATACTCTGGAATTTGACGAATTTTTTCAATCGCTTCAAACCCGTTCATAATAGGCATCTGCATATCCATAAGAATAATATCAAAGCGCTCTTTTTCGGCTAACTTAAGGGCTTCTTCGCCGTTTTCAACAACGGCAATATTTTCAAACCCGTTTTTCTTTAGCAGGCGAGTTACGATTATCTGAGAGTGCTTGTAATCCTCGGCAAAAAGAATCCGCACATCGTCGTCCGTTGTATCTTTAATTATTTCCTCAACGGTTTTCGGCTCCTCGTAACGACTTATCATCTGTTTGATTGTATCCGCCAAATCCTCGATATTCGTGCTTTTCTTGCTGAGCAATTCATCGAAAAGTCCGTCTATTTCTTCCAAGTCCTCTCCGAAATTCTCTTTTCCAGTGTAAATAATAATGGGCAGATTCTTAAACTTGTCCTCCGATTTAATCAGTTTAATCAGCTCAAAGCCGTTGGGATGCGGCATATCCAAATCGATAATTGCCAAATCAATATCTTTATTGTGAATCAGATCCATTACATTTGCGGAAATATGTTCCGGAAGCGGTTTAAATCCGGCGGTGCTAACCGCCTGCGCAACAAGATTTAACGTAGGGACGTCGTCGTCAACGCAAAGAACGGTCGAATTTTTATGGAGTTTGTAACTGGTAAGAACTTCAACGAGATGATTGTAATTAATCGGCTTGGAAAAATATTCCATTGCGCCCATCATAAAAGCTTTCTGCTCTTCTACTTCAACCGAGCAAACAATTACGGGAGTTCCTTTCATATTCGGATGCTGTTTGATTTTCCGCAGCAGTTCCATTCCGTTTCCTTCAGGGAGTTCAATATCCAAAATCACGGCAAGGAATTTTTCCTTATCGAGAAGTTCAAAAGTTTTTTCCTCGTTATTTACAATTGTAGGCTCATAGCCCCATTTAACAAGATAATTGGAAAGGAGTTTTGACGTCGCGTAATCATCCTCGATAACCAAAATGGTATTCAAGTCCGAAGTTGGCTGTGGCAGAGACGAAAGTTGATTTTGAACGCCCGAACTGAATTTCGGGATTAAGGTAATCGTAAAGTAATTTCCTTCCTCATGGTCCTCTACAAATCCGAGCCTGCCGCCGAGCTTTTCAATAATAGTGGAAAGATAAACAAACGACAATCCGCTTATCGACAATTTTGAAATATCAACAAAATGCTGAATGCCGAACGGCTCAAGTATTTTGGGGGTAAGATTCATAAAGGACGCTTTTGCGGAATCCTTAATCTTAAACTGAATAAAATGGTTCTGATCAACTTTTCCTTCAATTTCAATCTTCCCGACATTAACAATCTGCGATAAAACCGTAAGGAACTGATTAATGAAAAACTTAAATTTCGTTTGATCGAGCGATATTTTTGAAGGGAGAGACTCATCGGGAGTAAAATGAAATGAAATATTTTGATGGCTTAACTTTCCGTTAAGAACGTCAATGGTTTCCTTTATTACCTCTTTAAGATTAACATCGGCGTCTTTTATCTGCACATTGCCTTTTTGATATTTCATTATCTCGTTAAATTCATTTATGGTAATTAAAAGACGATGAGCGTTTTCCTTGATTGTTTCAATATAAGAAGCCTGCGCCGGAGATATTGATTCGTCGCCGAGAATAGAGCAAGAACCGACAATTGCGTTAACAATCGAACGGAACTCAACAGTGGAAGATTGCACAAGATTAAAAATATTATTCTCGCTTGTAACTATTCCGCCTCTGGCGTTAAGCCAAATCAAAAGCAAATTTTTTATATACTGCCCCAAAATTTTAATGGCGTCATTTTCATTCGGTGAAAAAGGGTTCTGTTTAGCTACGCGGACTACAACGTTCGTAGTTAAATCAACGCGGAAAGAAACCGACACTTCGTTTGCCGGAACATCGCTAATATTCAGCAAACAATCGGAATTATCAATAATGGAGAATTCTTCCGTCGGGTTTATCTCCACGCAATTTTCCGAGGAATAACTCCCGCCGGTTTGAAATGATTTTTTCACTCCGGAAGATTTTCCGAGCAAAGCCAATTTTTGTCCTTCGAGCTTAAATATTGCAAGGGCGTGCAGCCCGAATTCCTGCACAAGAAAATTACTAAGCTCGTCAACAAAAATATCGCGCCCGTTTCTCGCGTGTTGAATCATTCCGTTAAATTGTAAAAGCGTTGTTAGCTTTGACCCCTGTACCATCTTAATTTTCCTTTTTCACAAAAATTATTTTTCGATTCCTTATTTAAATATAACTTTATTAAGTAATTATCGAAAGAAAAAGAAAAAAATTAATCCCCCGCCAATCAAAAAGCGGGGGAAGAAAAAACATCAATCGCTTGCCATAATAAAGAGCGGTTTGTACTCAAAGCTCTTGTAGAACGGACGTAATCTTTCGGTATTATAATATTTTGAAACGTCAACTGATTTTTTAAAGCTCGTAATAATCTCAATCTGTTGATTATCGTACCTTCCGTTTTTAAGCGTTACCAGTCTTCCGGTTCTTCTTTCAAGAATTAAATCAAGCGCCAAGTTTCCGAAAGCCATCGGGACGATGGAATCAATCGCATCGGGATTTCCGCTTCTTACAAGATAACCGAGCCGCTGATTAATAACGTTAATCCGTTTCCCGTCGTTATATTTGGGCGAAAGTTCCTTCAGTTTCTGCGAAATCATATCGCCGATTCCGCCGAGCTTTTTATGCCCGAACATATCTTTTTCCTCATTCTCAAAAACCATTTCGTCAATACCTTTCGGCATCGCCCCTTCGGAAACGAGAACAACGGAATACTTACTCGGATTTGTGTATCTGTCGTGAACCATAAGTTCTGTAAGTCTGTCGATATCAAACTGATACTCCGGAATAACGCACCGGTTGGCGGCGCCTGCCATTGTAGGCAACAGAGCTGTAAATCCGGCGTAACGACCGAACACCTCAATAACCAGAAATCTTTCGTGCGAGCCTGCGGAAGTACGCAGATTATGCGTCATCTCGATTGTACGCGTAACGCAGGTGCTGAAGCCGATGCAGTAATCGGTGCCGGGAACGTCGTTATCCATTGTTTTCGGTATTGCGACAACTTTTAACCCTTCCTGATGCAACCTTACGCCGTAACTTAAAGTATCGTCGCCACCAATCGGGATAAGATAATCTATTCCGAGAAACTCCAAATTTTTAATCACTTCGGGAGTTAAATCGTTAACGTCGTCGTTGTATGAATCGCGGAGATGTTTCGGCACAAGAGTTTTGGGAACTGTAGAAGGACGCGTCCGCGACGTGTGCAGAAAAGTTCCCCCTGTGCGTCCGGTTCTGTTTACAAGCTCTTCGCTCAGTTTAATATAGTTTGCCGAATTATCGTAATCTTTTTCACGAACAATATCAATCAAACCGCCCCATCCTCTCCGGATTCCGTAAACTTCGTATCCTTCGCGAATAGCGCGAATCGTAATTGCGCGAATTGCGGGATTCAAGCCCGGCACGTCGCCGCCGCCGGTAAGAATTGCAATTCTTCCTTTGATTTTATTTGTAGCCATAATTTCTCCTGTAATATTTTTACTGTAATAAATTAAAAATCTTTGTCAAATCTCCCGCCGTTAATCAACCTTCGAGGTTTAACTGATTTATTTGGAAATTCGCTATTTACAAAGCAATAAACGAATCTTCGATTTTTGCTGAATATAAAAACCTCGAAGGTTTTTCCAAAACTATTTTGAGTTTTATAAATTATCTCAAATTCTGAGATTCTTTTCCCGCCAGAGCGAGAAGAGAATGATAAATTACTTTGTTATGCAAATCCTCCGGTTAATCAACCTTCGAGGTTTAACCGACTTATTTGGAAATTCATTATTTACAAAGCAATAAACGAATCTTCAATTTTTGCTGAATATAAAAACCTCGAAGGTTTTTCAGAAAACCAATCTGGGATTAGAATAAGTTATCTCAAATTTTTCTCTTTCAGCATATTAAAATACTCTTTTGTCATCTTCTTTAACTCCGGCGCCAGAAGAATAATCGCAATCAGGTTTGGAAAGGTCATAAATCCGAGAGCCGCGTCGCCGAATCCCCAAACCGCTTCGAGCTGAGCGATCGCTCCGAGAAACACAAAAAACAAAAAGACCCATCTGTAATAAGGGATTGCCTTTTCGCCGAACAGATATTCCGTTGAGCGATCACCGTAAAACGACCAGCTGATAGCCGTGGAAATTGCGAAGAGCGCTACTGCAATCGTAATGATTTTATCGCCGTAAGGGAAAAGCCAAGCGAGTCCTTCCTTAAACGCAAACGCCGTAAGGACGCTGCTGTTTAAAAGCTGTCCGGTAAAATTGGGATCGATTCGTTCAACATAAAATTGAGTGTGTTGCCAAGCGCCCGTTACAATAATAGAAAGTCCGGTGAGGGAGCAGATAATTATTGTGTCGATGTACGGACCGAGCATCGCGACAACGCCTTCGCGAATCGGATATTTTGTTTTTGCGGTCGAGTGGGCAATCGGCGCGCTTCCCTGTCCCGCTTCGTTTGAGTAAAGTCCCCGCTTAATTCCCCACAGCATCGAGTTCATAAATACGAGAAAAGTTCCACCTCCCACGCCCGCGATTTGCGCCGGAGGATTAATCGCATATTCAAAAATTAAACCGAATGATTTTCCGAGCGCAGGCAGATTGGCGAGCAAAATCAGCAA
>JALWEC010000470.1 GCA_027036655.1 Melioribacteraceae bacterium | reverse complement strand
GTGTATATGCGGAAGTTTAATAACTTACTGGAAGAGTAATTTCCAAAATCGATTCAACTTTTTCGCCATCTTTTATCGCGGGAGTAAAATGAGTATATAAAACAGCCACTTCGGCGGCGTCATTTGCGCCGTAAGGCAATCCCTTTATTATCTTAGTATCTTTTACGTATCCATATTTATCAATCGAAACTTGAATAACGACAACTCCCCTGATCCCCTTTTCAATCACACGTTTCGGGATTTTAAATTGTTTTTGTAAAGCGGCAACGCCCCCTACGGGAGTCGCGCAAGCCGAACTTAAACAAGTAATCCGGGGCCGAGCGGGTATTAACGGCTCGCGATGATTTATTTTCTTCTTTTTCGGTTTAACGGCGGTTTGAATGATTTCATTTTTTCGGGAACTGTTTTCTTTCTCTTTCTCGCGCCTTGCAGTTTTCTTGACCTCGGTTACTTTATTCGAAATATCTTTCTTTTCTTTTATCCCTGATGATTTCTCTTCTGTAGCTGCGACTATTTTTTTGTTATCGTATATCTCCTTTGAGACAAATTCGCTAAAATCCCGAGTCGTTTTTTTCGCTGAGACTAAATGCTTTTTCCTCCCGAGTGAAAAATTAACTTTTAAAGTCGCCAAAGCTTCAACCGTTTTACCATTCTTATCCTTCCCCGGGAAAAATCTTGTTTCTTTAACCGCTTTTTCCGCGGCTTCATCGCATCCCAAGCCCAATGTTCTCAGTACTTTGGTAGAAACCACCTTACCCGATGTGTCGATTTTAGCAATCAACAAAACATCACCTTCTAGTCCGTACAACTTTGCATGTTTGGGATAAACAATCTTTCTCTCTATTGCCGCCATTCCTCCAATCGGGACAGGGCATTCAAAAACATTACAAATTATTTCGTCGCTTTTTTTATTTATTATTTTTTGATTGCTTCCGACAAAAGCGTCGGCGGGAGCTACGTAAGTAGAATCATAGTCGAGCTTAATTATTTTAATCAACTTTCCGTTTTTATAGGACCGGACTTGAGCCAACGCTCCGTTACCGTAATATAACTTATCGACGCCGTTCCTTATTCCGTTTTCAATATAAACTTCTTCCCGCAGCAAACCGCTTTCATAAAAGGTTCTGATCCAACCGTTCAAAACCCCCGACGAAAAATTCTTTTCTTCGGCAAGATTGCCGTTTTCATAGTAAGTGTAAAATGCTCCGTCTTTAACGTCGTCAACGTAAGATTCTTGTGTATGAACTTTCCCGTTGGGATAATACGATTTGATTATTCCGTTCTGTGCAAATACCGAGACGACAAGAAACAGATATGTCAGCAACAGTTTATTCAATTTTGATTCCTTCTTTTCTAAAGTAACTCTCGGCTTTTTCAATTTTTTCAACGGAGCCTAAGTCAAACCAATACGGAGTTTTGTCAACAAAACCTAAAACGCTTTTTGTTTTTGTATAGTCCAGTAAAAAATCAACAATGGAAAATTTATTCTCTTTTGGAAATTCTTTTAATAGCTTTGAAGAAATAACGTAAACTCCGTTAAAGCCGAATTCTTTAGGCGAGCTATTTTCTTTACTTTTTCTGATTTCTCCGGTTGCTTTGTTTTTCCATCCGGTTAGTTCCATTTTGTCATCGAAACAGAATACTCTCGAATCATCTTTAGAACGAACCGATAGAGTTACGTCAGCGTGTTTTTCGACGTGAAAGCCGACAAGCTCATTAAAATTTACGGATGAAATAATATCGGCGTTGTGCACTAAGATATAATCGGCTCCCGAGAAATATTTACCCGCTTTTTTTATTCCGCCGCCGGTTAACAAATGTTCATCCTTTTCATCGGAGATTAATATTTCCGCTCCAAAATCATTGTCGGTTAAATATTCAATCATTTTTTCTCGGTGATGATGAACATTAACAACAATCCGCTCTATTCCGAAATCTTTCATCTTGTAAATCGCATAATCTATCATCGGCTTACCCATAAAGGGGATAAGAGCTTTAGGCAGCCGGTTTGTCAATGGTTGAAGGCGCGTGCCGAATCCGGCGGCGAGAATCATGCCCGTTAATTTCAAATCAAATCCTCAAACTGTTTTACATTAAACTTTTCGATAACGCTTCTTAACTCAGGAAACGGCATACCTTGTAATTTTTCGGCGACAAGTTTCTGAATATTATGAATTGCAAACGGGATTGACTCAATAAAGTGGGGCTTTCGCTGCACTATTCCTCTGAA
>JALWEC010000469.1 GCA_027036655.1 Melioribacteraceae bacterium | reverse complement strand
ATCAACTTCTCGGCATATTTTTTATATAAATCCAATCTTTGCGATTGAGTGTAAGGCCCAACTTCTCCCTGTTTGTCGGGACCTTCATCATAATCAAGTCCGACCCATTTTAAGGTATCGATTAATTTTTCAACCGCACCTTCAACCAAACGGTTACGGTCTGTATCTTCAATCCTTAGTACAAATTTACCGTTGTTCTTTTTCGCAAATAAATAATTATATAATGCGGTTCTTAATCCGCCCACGTGAAGATAGCCTGTCGGACTTGGAGCAAAACGCACTCTGACTTCTTTCAAATTAAATCTCCTTTATTTAAAATTTAAACTGTAAATATAATTATTTTAGTCTCTTTAATTTTCAAAATTATTATAATAAAAAGGAAAGAAATTTAATGGAAAGAAAATACATTGCCGTTGGCGTTGATGATGAAGGAAAAATTTGGAAAGGACATTTTGGTATTGCTCCGGTTTATCTGATTTTTGACGAAATGAAAAACCTGATTGAAAAAAGAATTAATCCATACGGGGCAAATTCGGAAAATCACTCGCATCACGATAATCCGAAGCTGATAATTTCTTTCTTGAACGACTGCAAAATTTTTGTCGCTAAAAGAATGGGACAGGAAAGCCGCGTGAAATTAAAAGAAAATTTCGGCATACTTCCTTTTCTTACCGATAAAACTTCTCCCGAAGAAGCAATTAAAACTTTTGAAATGGATGGTTAACGAAAGGCGTAATTTTATAGCGCTTGTCTGGCACGGATTCTTCTTGGCTTTGGCTCAAACTTTTGCCGAGAGAAACACCGTACTGCCCGCATTAATACTATCTGTCGGCGGAACTCAAACTACGCTCGGCGTTCTGACGTCAATAGTTATAGGAGTTCCGATGCTTGCCCAACTTATTTTTGCCGGATTCTTAAACACAAAAGTTTATAAGAAGAAATATCTGATTTTAGGAATTCTTCTTCGCGTTTTTGCTTTTGCGGGACTAAGTTTAACAATCTGGTTTTATTCGTCGTTATCAACCGAAATGACAATTGCGCTGATTTTTTTGTGGATGCTGCTTTTCAGTACGAGCGGAGCATTTGCCGGAATTTCATACACGGACATTGTAGGGAAAAGCATGGACAGTTCCACACGCAAAAAGTTTCTTGTTACCCGCCAGTTTATAAGCGGTATTGGACTTTTCTTTTCCGCACTTGTTGCAAGGCAGGTTCTTCGCGGCTTTGATTATCCTCATAACTATCAGGTAATGTTCGCGATTGCCGCGTCTCTTTTATTTGTGGCTTCGTGGGGCTTTATGGCAATCAAGGAAAAACCTTCGGAATTAAAGCACATGCAGAACTCAACTCTCAAAATTTTGAAATCGATTCCTGAAATTTTGAGACTTGATAAGAAGTTCAGATACTTTATTTACGTAGTAAATCTTACCGGTTTTTCCTTGACAATTATTCCGTTTTACATTGCGCTGGGCAAAGAAAGTTTTTCGATAAGCGCGGGACAAATCGGCAATCTGCTTTTAATCCAGATTGTCGGAATGATATTAGCTAATATTTTCTGGTCGAAGTTCGTTCATAAAAGAGGTTACCGCGGTGTAATTTCGGTTTTTATCGGTTTCCAAGTTCTGCTTCCGGTTCTATTTCTAATTGCGTCTCATTATTATTCAATGACCGAGTTTTCAGTTCTCTTTTTCTTTGTCGGAATCGCGATCAGCGCGCAGAAAATTTCATTCGAAGGGATTTTATACGAAATTACAGACGAGACGAACCGCGCTTTGTACAGCGGCGTTTACGGAGCTTTAAGTTTAACTATTTCTCTTTTCCCCCTTGTTTCCGGGCTTCTGTTAAACAGTTTGGGATTTGCAATAATCTTTCCGATAGTAAGTTTAATCGCTCTTACGTCAATTATTTTTGTGAGAATATTAAGAGTCTGATTTTCTTTCAGAAGGCTTTGCTAACCCGATAATATGTCATTCTGAATGGAGCGAAACGGATCCGCCTTGGCGGAAAGAATCTCAAAACGGTAAATATACCGAATTGAGAGATATTTCGGACGGCTTTCACCTTCGCCCCCCACGAAAAGCTGTCGGGGTAAACGTAACGAACTTAATATGACAATTTTAGGTTTTGCAAAGGCTTCTTAAAAAAATATTTTGAACTAATTTTAGTATTTTTCGTCAAAAATTAAAAATTCAGGATTTTCTATGTCTCAAATAATTGAAATTAAAAATGTA
>JALWEC010000468.1 GCA_027036655.1 Melioribacteraceae bacterium | reverse complement strand
GTAGTTGCCTACGCTAAGGGAAATCCTCCGATTGTCGCAGTTGAAATTGCACGCCGTACTTTGTTTCGGGATGTTCGCCCTACATTTACCGAATTGGAAAGTTTTCTCAGAGGTAAATAATAATTATGGCTGGCGAGCAAGGAAATCATAACGAAGAACCCGTAATAATCTCCAAAGGCAAAAAATGCGGGGCCGGACATCACGGCGGAGCTTGGAAAGTGGCTTATTCCGATTTTGTAACGGCATTGATGGCGCTATTTATTGTCCTTTGGGTATTGGCACAATCCGATGAAGTTAAAACTGCGGTCGCCCATTATTTTCAGAACCCGACGATACTTGGCATAAGCGGAAGTAAAAGTTTTATGAAAGGACAGGGACCCGGAACCGGAAAAGAAGAAATAAAAGGGGAAATAAAAAACAGCAAAGAGGAGAATGATAAAGATGTTGAAAAGCAAATTCTCATAAAAAAAGGAAAAGCAATTATATCTCTTTTGCAGGGAACTCCCGATCTCTCCAATTTGCTCGACCAGGTTGACGTACAGATAACATCCGAAGGATTACGAATAGAACTGCTCGATAATAAGGGAACGTTTTTTAAATCCGGAAGCGATAAGCTAAACCCGCTAGCTAGGAAAATGCTTTTTGTTATAGGAAAACAGCTTAGTGAAATAAATAATAAAATTGTTGTGGAAGGGCATACCGACGCACGTCCTATCCCTCGCAATTCCGAAGGAATTACGAATTTTGAGTTAAGCGTAAACAGAGCAAACGCTGCGCGGCGTGTTTTGGTAGCCGCCGGAGTTCCGCTGGATCAAATAGACGAAGTGCGCGGTTACGCATCCAACCGGCTTCGCGATCCGGAGCATCCTTACAGTCCCGTAAACAGAAGAATCAGTATCTTAGTTAAATTTGAGCAGGTGCTTTGATATGGGGAAGGTAATATTGGTTATAGAAGATGATCCGCTCATTCTGCAATTTTATAAATATATTTTTGAGTTTGAAAAGTTGGAAGCTGTAATCTCGGAAGATTACATAGAAATTATGAATATTATCGAGACAAAAAATGTCGGTTTAATAATTATGGATGTTAATCTGAGAAATACATATATTAACGAAGAAAGAACCGACGGAATCGAACTTTCCAGAATCATCAAAACTGACGAGCGTTATAATAATATTCCTATTATTTTGGTCTCGGCGTACAATCTGAAGGTTCTGGACGAAGAAAGCATTGCAAACAGTTTGGCTGATGATTTTATCCTCAAGCCGATAACCGATTACAATGGATTTATGACAAAAGTAAAAGCGCTGATAAATTAATGGATTTGGACAGAAATAATATACTTATCGTTGAAGATAACATTGACAACGCTTACGCCCTCTCGAAAAATTTAGAGCTTAACGGTTATGAAACAAAAATCGTTTATAACGGCGTTCAAGCTTTGGATGTTATTGACGAATACCAGCCCCGTGTAATTATTGCCGATTGGACGATGCCGGAAATGGACGGGCTTTCTCTGCTTGAAACTCTACGCGAAAAAGAGGAATATAAAGATATCTATTTTATTATGCTTACGGCGCGTGGAACAGTTAAAGATCAGGTTGAAGGAATTACTTGCGGCGCCGATAACTTTCTTGTTAAACCGGCGGATCCCGGAGTAATAGTAGCATACGTAAAAGCCGGAATGCGTATTACTCAGCTTCAGGAAGAATTGAAAAAAGCCGAGCATTCCAAAGCGCTTGTTCAGATGGCTTTTACCGCCGGACATCAAATTAATAATCCTCTTGCCGGAATGTTAATGAGTTTGGAGACAATCAAAGCCGAACTTGATAAGGAATCTTTAGAAAAAATAAGCGACGAGCTAAAGATAATTGAAGAATCAATCCGGAGAATTAAAACTGCTGTAAATCAGCTTACTAATTTGAAAAACCCGAAACTTATCAGCTACACATCCGATACTCATATGCTCGATTTGGAAGAAGACTAAAGATTTATAGGATTTTTTCGATAATATATTGGAGAAATCTTGAATGTTTAATAAAATTGCAAATATCGGGATATTAAAGGATAATTCATCCGGACATCAGCAGGAATATTCGGCGGCGGAAAAAGCAGCTATTCGAAAAGTAAAACGGAAAAAAGTTAACAAGGATTCTATCGTTTTTTCTCCCGCCGCTTTATTTTTGACTGAAGTTAAATGGGGACTTTCCGGCGTGGATTACTCTTCCGAATCGCAAATTAAATTCGATTTTAACATTGAAGAACTTAATTTTAAATTAACCGTTGATTTTAACGAGTTCTATAAAACATCTCATCAAGTGGTTTGGGTTAGCAAGGATATTTTCAGAAAAGAAGCGAGAAAAAGACATTCGCTTAAAATATTGGTGCGTAAACCGAGTATAAGGTTGTTTGAAAAATTTCCCCCTTTCCCGGTCCCGGGAATCACTTCCGTTTTTCGTCGCATTGAAAAAATGAATATCAAATCGGAATTTTACAAATATGAGAGTCTAGCGCTTCATTCGCTACTTGACGGTTTGGAATATGAAATCTACGAGGACTTCAAAAAAATATTTTTTGTTATCTATTCATTTATTGATAAGTTAGATAAATATGATTTGAACCATATGTACGTATTCCCTTATAATAATATGGATAATATTTTGATTGAGAAGGTTCTTGTAAAAGATGAGCATTAGCGATAAAAATGAAAATAGCAAACCAGTGTTGACTGAAAAAAAAGTTCCTTCTTTTTCGGAATTTAATCTGTTAAAGGAATTTCCGAATACCAAGCCGTTGATTTTTTTAGATAATGATAAAAAAATTGTTTTCGTAAACAAAGCTGCACAGGCAACTTTTGACGTCGAACAGAACGAAAACATTTCCACTCTTAAAACTATTCCGCAGCTCGATGATGTAATTTCAAATATGGGCGAAAGAGGGTTTTGCAGCTTCAACTTCGATATTTCTATCGAAACAAAATCAAACGGCAAGGAGAACTATTTTGTCGAGATAGAAAAAGTTCTTGTGGAAGGAATATATCTTTATCTGATGTCTTTTACATCGCTTGCCGAGCGGAATAAAATTGAAGAAAGAATTAACAGTTTGCACAATGCAATCGAATATGGCAATGTGCCTTTAACGATTATCAACAATAAATTTGAGATTACTTATACTACTACTTCTCTCGAATCGATAGTCGGAAGCGATATTTCCCGCCTTTACGGTAAACCGATAGCGGATGTTCTGAAGCCGTTTATAGAAGAAGAAAGCTTGGAGGAATTAAGAACTTCGTTAGCCGAACATAAGGTTTGGAGAGCGACCGCAAAGGTTAAAGTAAAACGGAGCGACAAATGGTACGAATTTCTTCTAAACCCGATTTATATTGGGAGTTTGAAAAACAACGGATTTGTTCTGAGATTAAACGACATTACAAGGTATGTTGAAGCGACTTATGAGATTAAGAAAAACGAAAGAAGACAGCGCGCTTTGCTTTCCAATATTTCGGAGCCGATTTTAATTCTGAGGGAGGAAATAGATGCCCTCTATATCGAAGGAGCAAACGACAGTTTTTGCGAAAGTTTCGGAGTCGATTCCGATAAGATTGTAGAGCTTGATTTTGCCGACTGTATGCTTACGGATTTATATGAGGTAATTTATACCGCAATTGACCGAGCTACAAGCGAAAATCGGAAAAGCATCAGATTCCGTTTTACCAACAACGATACCCAAAGGGAATACCTCTGTAAATTTGCTATTCTTACTTATGAGCATTTTGATAATCGTACATTTATCATCTCTTTCTTCGATATTACCACTGAAGTTGAAAATGAAAAAAGATTGAGAGCCGCTTACGAAAAAGAACTTCATCTGAATAAACTTAAATCCACTTTTCTTTCAAATATGTCGCACGAGCTTCGCACGCCGTTAAACGCCGTTGTCGGCTATTCCGATCTGATGAGAATGGAACTCGAGGAGAGCGGAAATACCGGGCTTAAGGAATTAATGGGATATCTGTCCGAAGGCATAGTTCGGCTTAAAAGATTTGCCGACAACATAGTTGATATAGCGCTTATTGAAGCAGGCGAAATAAAACCGGATATAAGATTGATTCATCTTAGAGAGGAAATTGAGAAAATCTTAAAGGAGTTGGATGTTTTTGCCAAAAGCAGAACAATCAATTATACGCTTTCTTTTGAAGATACTTGCAGCTTTGTTGAAACCGATCCGGAATTAATGAAAAAGGTTTTTACCGAAATTATAGATAACGCAATCAAATATAATATTGAAAACGGACTGATTGAAATCAGATGTTTTACTTTTGCCAATGAATGGCGGGTTGAGGTCGCAGATACCGGAAAGGGTATTGCCCAAAATATGCTCGATGAAATATTAAAACCCTTTACGCAGGAAGAAACGGACGGATATAAACGAAATTATGAAGGGCTGGGGCTTGGACTTACAATCGCCAATAAATTAACCGAAGCGTTGAAAGGCAAACTTGAAATCACTTCCGAATTGGGAAAAGGAACAAAAGTGCTTCTTTCATTCCCGATTGAAATAACCTCATAAATACCTGATATTTACCTTTTTTTAAAATCCTTTATTTCCTTATATTTAAAATTCAACTTAAAGGAGAAATATGTTTTTAAAAAAGAATTGGGTGCTGTGGTTATTGGCGATTTTAATCACAATCGGAGCAGCCGTTTATCAGAGAGTAACAGGCCCAACCTACCCCTTTCGGGGAAATGTAACAATCGAAAATTTGTCTATTAACTATAATTTACCGAGAACTCATTCGGGAAACGACGCCCAAGCCGTTGAGATAATTGTGCCGGATAGTTTAATCAAAGGGGATTTGGTTTGGAAGCGATATAAAACCGACGATAAAAACAGTTATGTTAAAATGGAGAGAAGCGGAGATACGTTGCGAGCGTTTCTTCCCGGGCAGCCTCCCGCCGGAAAGTTAGAGTATTTTGTCGAGCTTGAAAAGAACGGTAAGAATTATATTATCCCGGGTAAAAACAGCGTTGTTATCAGGTTCAAAGGGCGCGTGCCGAACGGAATATTAATTCCGCATATTCTTGCAATGTTTTTGGCGATGCTTTTTTCAATGCGAACCGGACTTGAAATAATCAGCCGTAGCGGAAAAGTTAAAACATATACTTACTGGACGCTCGGTTTTCTTATTTTCGGCGGATTTATATTCGGTCCGTTAGTCCAGAAATTTGCTTTCGGAGAGTTGTGGACAGGCGTGCCGTTCGGTTGGGACTTAACCGACAACAAAACATTAATCGCTCTTATCGGCTGGCTGATTGTACTTGCGGCTTATCGTAAAACAAAACATCCTGAAAAGTGGGCGGTTTTCGGAGCGTTAATTACTTTTATGATTTTTCTGATTCCTCACAGCGTATTAGGCTCGGAATTGGACTACAAAAAATTAGATAAAGAAAAGAAGTTGCACAAAAATAAAATTGAACAAATTGATAATGTTAAAAAGGAGCTTAAGAAAAATGAAGTACATTAAAATTTCATTTTTATTGTTTTTTGCGGCGGCGGTTTCCGTTTTTGCACAGGATACCACTCAGGTAATGCTGCCGATTAAATCAACGGGAGTTGCAGAATTTTTGCAGCAACATCCGAAATACGACGGTAGAGGAACAATCGTATTTATTTTTGATACCGGCGTCGATATGGGAATAGACGGATTGAAAAAAACATCAACCGGCAAAACCAAAGTAATTGACGTACAAGATTTTACGGGACAAGGCGACGTAAAATATTACGAAGCCGATATTGACGACACCGACGGAAAGAAGTATTTTGAAAATGAAGACGAAGGGCTGAAAGTTTTCGGCGTTGATAGTCTTGCACTTAAAGCTAAGGACGGAGATTATTTTATCGGTTCGCTTGACGAATCGCTTTGGAAAAATTCCGGCTCGGGCGTAAGAGATTTAAACGGAAACGGAACTACAAATGACAAGTTCGATTTTGTGGTTTTTGACGCCGGAGATAATGATTGGGTTTTGTATATTGACGAAAATGATAACGGCACTCTTGCCGATGAAAAACCGATTAGAAATTATAAAGTTAATCAGGATTACTTTACGATTAAAAACGCTGATGAATTATCAATGTTTACTTTTGGCGTAAATATTTTCCCGAAAGAAAACAAGGTTTCCTTTTTCTTTGACGACGGCGGACACGGAACACACTGCGCTGGAATCGCAACCGGTTATCACATCGGAGGCACCGACCTAAACGGCGTGGCTCCGGGAGCAAACGTAATAGCGCTTAAGTTGGGCAACAACAATTTTGCAGGCGGCGCAACCGTAACCGAAAGTATGAGAAAATGTTTCCTTTACGCGGATAAAATTTCAAAGGAAAGAAAAGAACCTTGCGTGATAAATATGAGTTTCGGAATCGGTTCTGTAATCGAAGGACGTTCCGTTATGGAAAAATTCATTGATAGTCTCGTTGCGAAAAATCATTATCTCTACATTTGTAATTCTAACGGCAACGAAGGTCCCGGAATATCAACAACCGGATTGCCCGCATCGTCTCCTTCGCTTTTCTCTTCAGGCGCTATTCTCGCCAAAGAAGTAGGGCACAATCTTTATGCAACCGTTCAGGACAGAGATCAGATAACTTATTTTAGTTCGAGAGGAGGCGAGGTAATGAAGCCTGATGTCGCTTCCCCCGGAGCTTCCGTTTCAACGGTTCCCAACTTTATGCACGCTGACAGAATGTGGGGGACAAGTATGGCGTCTCCTTACTCAACCGGAGTGATGTCGTTGCTTTTAAGCGCGATGCGCCAGGAATATCCGAATGTTAAAATTCCTTCGTTAGTCCTTTATAACGCTATCCGTCAGGG
>JALWEC010000467.1 GCA_027036655.1 Melioribacteraceae bacterium | reverse complement strand
AGAAAACGTTGATAAATCAATCTTTCCTGAAATTAACGACGAAGAGGTGAGTGAAATTATTTTTACATCCGGTTCTCTCGGGCATGCCAAAGGAGTAATGCTAACTCAGAAGAATTTGGTTTCGAATTTACACGACATGCTGTCTATGATTCAAATGCTTCCGAGCGACAGATTTTTGTCCGTCCTTCCGATTCATCACACATACGAATGCACGTGCGGAATGCTTTGCCCGCTTTACAGCGGCTCCTCCGTGCATTACACGCGTTCGCTTAAAACGATTGTCGATGATATGAATAAAGTGCACGCTACGCTTATGCTCGGCGTTCCGCTTCTTTTCGATAAAATGTATAAGGGAATTACAAAAGCGATTGAAGCGGATAAAACCAAATCGAAGGTTGTTCCGGTTTTGCAAAAAGTTACAAATGTTGCCGAGAAAATAGGGTTTAAATCCGTGAAGAAAAAAATCTTTAAAGAAGTGCATGATAAGTTCGGCGGCTCTATTAGGTTGTTTATCGCCGGCGGCGCGGCTCCCGATCCCGCTGTGGCAAAGGGTTTGCGCGAGTTCGGGTTTAATTTTCTGCAGGGTTACGGATTAACTGAAACTTCCCCGATTCTTGCAGTCAACCGTTTGGACGCTTTTAAAGACGACGCGGCGGGACTTCCTTTGCCGAGCGTAAAGCTTAAAATTAACAATCCTAATCCCGATGGAATAGGAGAAGTTTTTGCAAAGGGTCCCAATATTATGAAAGGTTATTATAAAAACGAAGAGCTGACAAAAGAAGCGTTTGAGGATGGTTGGTTCAAAACGGGAGATATCGGATTTATTGACGAAGACGGTTTTCTTCACATAAACGGAAGAGCAAAAAATGTAATTATCTCCAAAAGCGGTAAAAATGTTTTCCCCGAAGAAATTGAGGAACTTCTTAACAGAAGCGAGTTTATTCTGGAATCTGCTGTTTACGGAGCGAAAGATAAAAAGCAAGGGGAGTTAATTACAGCTCAGATAGTTCCCGATTCAGAAGCGTTTATGAAATATGCCGAAGAAAACGGAATTAAGCTTACCGACGAGGTCATCTACAATAAAATAAAAGAAGAAGTCGATGCGGCAAATCGGATTTTAACTTCATATAAAAGAATTCAGAAGTTCATTGTTCGGGATCACGAATTTGAAAAGACGACTACACACAAAATTAAAAGGCATTTGCTAAACAAAGATTAAAGGTAATTTATGCGTAACTTCAAATTAATTTTATCCGCATTTTTACTTGCGCTCGTTATTGCCGGATGTTCGCACACGGTTAAGATAACAAAAAAAGTCAAAGATGATAAATCGGATTATTACACAGTTGCGACGGATATGTTTTACGCCAAACCTTACTCAAATGAAATCCCGTTTGAAATATATTTTCAATACAGTTATGAAAAGGATAGGTTAGGAGACAAATTTGTTTTTGCAGTTAAGTTTGTTAATTACGGGATTACTCCGAGGATTTCGACCGTAAAATTAAGCGTTGACGGCTATGAGCAAAATTGTAAAATGGACCGTTTTCCTGTAGTGCAGCGGGAAGGAGTGAGAGGCGTTTCCGAAACGGTTTATTTCCGAGTTCCGAGAGAAATGATTGAAGAGATGATAGCCACAAAAAAAGGTTACTTGGATTTTGACGGTTTTCGCAGATTCCGGTTTTTTATTCCGCGCGACGCAATTGATGTGCTAAGCAATTTTTATGATAAGGTTGAAGGGGATTAGAGCGGGTTTTGCGTCAATTAGCTTAGTCCCTTATCGGTAAAATTCGTGTTATTTGTGGCAGAATATTTTCCCAAATACTCTAAAGTCCCTTGTTGATAAGGGTCTCAGAGATTATTCTTTTGTCCGACTTTTTCTAATTTTGTTTCCGGCTTGTCCGGGTTGAATTATGCAAAACTTTCTTATAATTACATAGACGATATGATTTCGTACTTGCTCCGTAGGAGCAAAATCTTTGTAATAAACAAATAATCTCCAATCAAAAGCTCCGTAGGAGCGATATATAAAATACAATGATTATCTCGTAAGCATCGAAGTGCCACTCCTACGGAGCTAATAGATAATGGCGCGCTTTATTTATTACAAAGGTAACACTCCTACGGAGTTACTTCTTTTTGATATTATGTGATGAACAACCTCTTAGATATGTTGACGCGATACGTAATCCGCCCCGGCGGAGTTAGACTTTATATCTAATTATACCAATATTGGCATTCATAA
>JALWEC010000466.1 GCA_027036655.1 Melioribacteraceae bacterium | reverse complement strand
TTCCGAGTCGGCAATCTCTTCGAATGTTGTTCCGCCGCCGATAATTATCGAGTCCGGCGATTCCTTAATATAGTCCAATCTGCTATCCTCAACAAACAAAGGGGAAAGGGCGTGCAGCTCATCGGGTTTTTGAACGTATAAATCAGTTCCGCCGCCGATTACTATCTCGCGTTCAAAGTCAACTTTATCATGTACAATATTTTCAAGCATTTGCGGAATCGCAACAAAATACTCCGGTATTACTTTTTTATCGATAAGCGTCTTTAATCTCTGATTAAAATCTTCCGATGAAACAGACATCTCATCGGTCATATTATGAAGCGCTCTTTTAATTGAGCCGTAACCGGTGCAGCGACAAACATTGCCCGCAACTGCTTTTTCGGCTTCTTCGTAGCTGTAACCGGAATTGTTAAGCATAAAAGCCGTAAGTGAAATTATATATCCGGGCGTGCAGAATCCGCACTGAGCCGCATTTTCTTCGGCAAAGTGATATTGAATGAAATTCAGTCCGGGCTGATTTAACCCTTCGATTGTTACGATATGTTTTCCCGCTGCATTTCCGAGCGGATAGATACATGAGGTTATACTCTGATATTTGATTTCGCCGTCGTCCAATCTCCCTATCAACACGGAACAAGCTCCGCAGTCGCCTTCCCGGCATACTGATTTTACGCCGGTTAAATGTTTTTCGTTTCGCAAAAAATCGAGAAGGGACATTGTCGGATTAGCTTCAGCCGTAATGAGTTCGTTATTTAAAACAAATTTTATTTCGGTTTTCATAATTGAGCTTTTTTTATTCATTAACAAAAATAATAAAAAAGATTTAAAATTGATTTATAGAAACCTGTGCACAACTAAATTTGTTATATTGAGTTCACCACGTTTACCCCGACCGCTTTTCGTCGGGGGCGACGGTATAAGCCATCCGAAATATCTCTAAATTTGGTACATTTATTAATTTTGAGATTCTTCTCCCGTCAAGGCGGAATCAGAATTTACCCAGACTGCTTTTCGTTGGCGTGACATATTACGGGGTTATTCAAAGCCTTCTGATATAAAATCTTAAGACAAATAAGGGGAAGGTTTTTATTTCTGACTGTTAAAATTTGTGGGAAAATGTATTTGAGATATAAACTTTCAGATAAACAAAAATTGAGGAAAAACAACATATCCCGTCATAAAAAAAATTCCGCCGGTTTTCCTCCGGCGGCATAAAAACGGAATTAATCTTTTTCCTTCGAGGCTTGTTTTGCAACGGCATTGATAGCCGCGTTAATCTTCTCCTGATCTCCGAGGTAGTAATGTTTAACGGGGTTCAGCTCATCGTCAAGTTCATAAACAAGCGGAACGCCTGTAGGAATATTTAATTTTACGATTTCCTCTTCGCTGACATTATCAAGATATTTCACTAATGCGCGTAAGCTGTTTCCGTGCGCAGCGATGATTACACGCTTTCCTTCTTTAACCGAAGGAACAATCGTGTTTTCCCAATAAGGAACAAATCGCTTAACGGTCAGCTCAAGACTTTCGGTCAGCGGAATCTCTTCTTCAGGCAAGCCGGCATATCTCGGGTCGTTCCCCGGATAGCGCGGATCGTCCTTTGTTAATGCGGGCGGGGGAACGTTGTAACTTCTGCGCCAAAGCATAACCTGCTCATCGCCGTATTTTTCAGCTGTTTCCGCTTTGTTTAATCCCTGCAGCGCTCCGTAATGCCGCTCGTTCAGCCGGTATGATTTAATTTCCGGGATCCAGAGCAAATCCATTTCGGCAAGCGCTATGTGCAGCGTGTTAATCGCTCTTTTCAGTACCGAAGTATAAGCAAGGTCAAAAACGAATCCGGCTTCTTTTAAAAGCTCGCCGGCGGTCTTTGCTTCCTCTCTTCCTTTATCGGTAAGGTCAACATCTGTCCATCCGGTAAAGAGGTTCTTTTTGTTCCACTCGCTTTCTCCGTGTCGTAAAAGGACAATTTTATACATGGCTACTCCTTTTTAATTTTGACAAACTTGTTCAACTTCTTCAATGGTCTTGGGAATGGGGCGACCGAGAACGCGATAACTTTCGCGAGTTACCAGAACATCGTCCTCGATTCTGATTCCGCCGAATCCCAGCATGCGTTCTACTTTATCGTAGTTAATAAACTCTTTATGCTTTCCTTCCCCTTTCCACATCTCGACAAGTTTGGGAATAAAATAAATTCCGGGTTCGACGGTTAATACATATCCGGGACGCAAAGAGCGGGCAAGACGCAGAAACGCCAATCCGAATTGTTCGCTTCGCTTGTCGCCGTTTTCATATCCTACAAGATTCTCGCCGAGCGTTTCCATATCGTGCACGTCAAGTCCCATCATGTGTCCGAGTCCGTGGGGAAAAAAGAGCGCGTGCGCTCCGGCTGCAACGGCGTCGTTAGTGTTTCCTTTCATCAACCCGATATCTTTTAATCTCTCGGCAATAATTTCAGAAGCGAGAAGATGAATTTCTTTATATTTTTTACCGGGACGAATTTGTTTTATCGATTCCGTCTGCGCTTCGAGAACCGCCGAATAAATATCTTTCTGCAAATTTGTAAACTTACCGCTGACAGGATAGCTTCGCGTAATATCGCTCGCGTAGTGCATAAAGGATTCCGCGCCCGAATCGAGTACAATTAAATCGCCGTTGCGCATAATATTTTTATGATGATGATTATGAAGAATTTCTCCGTGAATGGAAAAAATTGTCGGGAATGAAACTCCGCGCCCGCGCTGAAGTGCAATGCCTTCAATACCTCCGGCAATATCCTGCTCGCGCATTCCGGGACGCGTCCGCTTAAACGCATACATATACATTGCAAAACTTGTCTCCAACGCTTTTTCGATTTCCTGAATTTCCTCGTTGGATTTAGCCGCGCGCTGGCGAATTACCTGGCGCGTAAATTCTTCCGAGACAAACTCGTTAACTTTAGTGTGATGCACGCCGAGCAAATCGGCAAGGGACTGAATCGTGTCGGGACGGTACTGTGAAAGGATATGTATTTTCCTTCCTTTCTCTTTTGCGGATTTAACAAAAGCCTCAAAATGATCAGCCGGAAGCGTTTTATTCACGCCGACATTCTCCCCCTTTTCCTTCATTGTTCGCGTGGGTCCCATCCAGATAACATCGTCCAAACTTCTGTCGTCTCCGAAAATGATTTCTTCGCCGCTGTTCAAATCTATTGCGGCGTTCAGTCGCGGTTCGTCAAGTCCCCAATAATAAAGGAAGGTACTGTCCTGACGAAAAGGATAAGTGTTGGAAGGAAAGTTCATCGGTGATTCGTTGTTCCCGGGAAAAAGGAGAACTCCGTCTTTGATTTCCTTTTTTAATTTTTCCCGTCTTACTACATATATTTCTTTATTAAACATGACAATCTCCTAATAAATAAAAAAACTTAAGATTGAAATTAATTAAATAAAAAAGAACGGACAAAAACTAAAAGACTTTTTAAATAAAACTCGGCTCTACCAAGTACGATTCCGCCAACAATGTTCCGAAATCGACAAAAGGGATTTCCACAGCGCCGAACATTGCGAGATGTTCCGTTAAATATTGAACATCGAGAAGTTTAAACCCTTTTTCGTTTAATCGCTCGATAAGTTTAACCAACGCGGCTTTGGATGCTTGCGGAACTCTTGAAAACATTGATTCCCCGAAAAAAGCTCCGCCGTATGTTATTCCGTAAAGTCCCCCGACGAGTTTGTTTTTACTGTAAACCTCGACCGAATGAAGATGTCCGACATTAATCAAATTTTTGTAGGCTTCGATAAGTTCACCGGAAATCCAGGTCTCATCTCTATCCGCACAACTTTTGATTACCTCCAACTGCCGTGTGGAGTAACGATATTCAAAATCGGATTTTTCCATAAACTTTCGTAACGAGCGGGGAACGTTGTAATTATTGAGCGGGATTATTGTCCGGATTTCCGGCGAGTACCAATTTATCTCGCCTGTTTCATCCGCCATCGGGAAAGCTCCGCGCGCATAAAGCTTAAGCATAACTTCAGGCGCGAGTAAATCTTTATAGGTGAATATGTTATTATTACTTTCCGTAATGATTCTTTCTTTTATTAAATTCCAATTTCTATTTTAAAATTAATGAAATAAAATTTTTCAGGTACGCTTTTATGAATCGCGATACGAAAAGTTTAATTTACGCCCTCTCTGCGGTTTTTTTATGGTCAACTGTCGCTACTGCGTTTAAGCTTACGCTTGAAGGACTTTCCTTTATGCAGCTTTTGTTCTGGGCGGCATTAACCAGCACAATTGTTCTCTATATAATTGCCTTTAGTGAAAAGCACGATCTCAAAAAATTAGTGTTTTCAAAGAGATATTTGCCCAAAAATATTTTATTGGGATTTATTAACCCGTTTCTCTACTATATGGTTCTGTTTAAAGCATATTCGCTGCTACCGGCGCAGGAAGCTCAGCCCCTAAACTACACTTGGCCGATTGTCATTTCAATTTTCGGGGCGATTTTTCTCGGGCAAAAACTTACTATAAAAATTGTTCTGGGATTGCTGATTGCTTTTCTCGGAGTAGTAGTACTCGCCACACACGGAAACATATTCGGCTTTAAGTTTCACAGTCTTTACGGAACCTCCTTAGCCGTCGGAAGTTCCGTAATCTGGGCGACATTCTGGACAATGAAAATGAAGGATAAAAGACCCGTTTCGGCAAAGCTTTTTTCCTCTTTTTTTTTCGGAACAATTTTTTCATTTATATATATTTTATCGTTCGAACATTTTTACGTTCCCGAAACAAAATATTTATTCGGAGCGATTTACATCGGATTGTTTGAAATGGGAATCACTTTTTTTCTTTGGCTAAAAGGAATCGGTTTGAGCCGGGACAAATCGAAAACGTCAACGCTGGCTTATCTTTCCCCCTTTACCTCGCTTATCTTTATCGCCTTTATCCTCGGGGAAAAAATTCTTGTTTCTTCAATTGCGGGATTAATTTTGATTGTCGGAGGAATTTTAATTCAGCATTTTAATTTTAGCGGAAATAAAAAAAAGGAAACAGCATAGCGGCGGCTGAGGACCGAATAAATATTAAAGAGACCTTTGCATAACCTAAATTTGTCATATTGAGTTCGCCATGGCGAAGGTGGAAGTCGTCCGAAATATCTCTAAATTCGGTATAATTACCGGTTTTGAGATTCTTCTTCCCGACTTTGTCGGGACTCAGAATGACATTTTATTGAGTTATGCAAAGCCTTCTTAAAGTATAAAACTTTGGATTTAAACTAATTTTAAGCGCTTCGCTTTTTTGTTTTTTTTCTTCCGTTTTTCAAAACCTACAAGTTTTATTAAATTGAGAGGCAATAATAAAAATTCTATCTTACGCTTTTTAATTGCATTACTTTGGAGATTTAAAATTTATATTTTTCAAAAAGGGACGGGGTAAAAAATGAACATATCAAAGTATCTTGCCATATTAGGATTATTATTTCTAACTGAAACAGTTTCTGCACAGAATAACAACGCCGAGAATGATTTGCCGAAAGTTTCCATTATTTTCTCGGACGCTCATTTTACGAGAAGCGCCGAGGAGAAAGAAACGGGAAACATTTCTTGCCAAAATGGGAGGCTAATTTCAGATTACTGTATTTCAACTGTAATAAGGAATTACTATCTGTTAAGTTTTTCAATGATAGTTCATAAGATTAACGATAAAAATATTTATCCTCTTGACATACGGTTTACTTCTTCCTCCGGCGCGAAGGAAACAATTCATATTTTAGATGATATTTCCGATTTGGAGCCGGAGCAAATTTACGATTATAAAATTGAAACTCCTTTTTCCGAGTATGGATGGTATAATTTTGAAATCGGAGAAAATTTAATAATTGACGCTAAAAAACAAAACTCCGTATTCACGGCTTACGATAAAACTTCCCTCTATGTTGAGCGACCGCCCGGGAAAATCATTAAGAAAAGAAGGAGTATAAAGAGAAGAGGAAAAGAAAAACGAGGGTATAAAAACGGACTGAGATAAAACGGCTTAAGTTGCCGGTTTCATTCATCAACGGAAAAATACAATATCATTGAGAACGAGCGGGGCGAGTGCGGCTCCGCCACGGCGGACACACCGGTGTTCAACCTTGGCAATTAAACCGTTTTTGAATATTCGGCATTGGTGTGTTTATTGACAACTCCGTTCAAGTTATCCGGTTTAACCCGAAAGATGAAATAAAACTTGAAAACCTCAATATTTTTTTTTACTTTAGTACTTGCCACTGCGCCGCGGTGGCATTTTTTTATTTTTAAAATCAAAACGAGGTATTTAAGTGTCTAATTTTGTTTATCTGAGTCGTGAACGTTTGAATGAATTGGAAGAAGAATTAAAAGAATTAAAAACCAACGGCAGAAAACGAATGGCTGAAAGAATAGCCGAAGCGCGCTCGCATGGGGATTTATCCGAAAACGCCGAATATGACGCGGCTAAAGATGAACAAGGAATGCTTGAGCTGAAAATCAACCAGATGGAAAATATGCTTGCCCGCGCCCGCGTGGTTGACCCGAAATCTTTATCTAACGATGAAGTTCATATCCTCGCCAAAGTTACTGTAAAAAATATGAACAACAACAAAACTTACACTTACACTCTGGTTTCGCCCGAGGAAGCGGACATCAAGCAATCCAAAATCGCAGTTACTTCTCCGGTAGGCGCGTCCTTAATGGGAAAGAAAAAAGGGGAAATTGTCGCGGCAAAAGTTCCTGCGGGAGTTATTAAATTTGAAATTCTTAACATCGAATAACCGTTAATGAAGGGGGTCGGCAAAAAAAAAATTGAAGAGAAAATATTTTCTTTTACGGATAAAAACCGCCTGATAGAAAAAGGAGACTCGATTTTAATCGGTTTCAGCGGCGGAGCGGACTCGAGATTTGTTCTTTACTTTTTGAATAAGTATGCGGCAAAATATAAAATA
>JALWEC010000465.1 GCA_027036655.1 Melioribacteraceae bacterium | reverse complement strand
GGGCGGATACTGGCCGACGGTTGCGGCTTTCGGGAATTACTCTTTTTCGGGAAACAGCGACAATTGGGATTTTTCAACATACACATCTTCAATCGTGGGAGTTTCCTTTTCGATAAATCTTTTCCAAGGAACGCGAACTTACCATAAAGTTCAGCAGGACAAAATAACCGCGCTGCAAACCGACGAACAAATAGCGATGCTGAAATCGGCGACAATAATGAGCGTTAAAGCAAAGTTAAACGATTTGCTGCGCATTAGAGACGAGATTGACGCGATGAGTAAAAACGTAAAACTTGCCGAAAGGGCGTACCGCATCGCCGAAGACAAATACAAGGAAGGAACGGCTACGGAACTTGAAGTTAAGGACGCCGTTGTTTCTTTAAGCGACGCAAAAACCAATTACGTTAAAGCGGTCCACGATTATTTGGTTTCGGAAGCGGAACTGAAAAACTTAACGGGAAACGTTAATCCCGACTATTACAATTTTGTAAAAAAATATTTGAACGATTAAAATTTTAGAATAAAGAAAAGGTGAAAAATGTTGACCGGAAAAGTTAAAATATTAGTAATTGCGCTTCTCGGAATTTCGCTTCAGTTTGCGGTTTCAAGCTGCAGCGGTAAAGAGGAAGCAAAATCCAAAAGTATGGAAGAAATTCATAAAGAAGAAGGAATGCCCGTCGTTGTAAAAAAAATAACGCCGGCGAGATTCGAGACCAAACTGAAGTTCATCGGAAAATTTAAAGGCTACAGGGAAACGATTGTCGGAGCGATGATTGGCGGAAGAATCGATAAAATATTGGTAAAGCCCGGAGATAAAGTAAAAGAAAATGATATAATCATCGAATTCCCCACCGATGAACCCGGCTCCCAATATATTCAGGCGAAAGCGGCGTTTGAGAATTCCCAAAAAACTTACAACCGCATGAAAGCCCTTTACGAAAAAGGTGAAATTTCACAGGCGCAGTTTGACGGAATCGAAACGAAGTATCTTGTGGACAAACAGAATTTTTCCACCGTTAAAGATATGCTGAAACTAATCGCTCCTTACGACGGCACAATTACCAACCTAATGGTGCACGAAGGAGATAACGTTAAAGGAAAAGCTCCTCTATTTGCAATCGCTCAGCTTAACAAAATGAGAATTCGCATTTGGATTACGGCAAAAGAAAAATCAGAAATGAAAAAAGGGATGAAAGCTTTTGCAACGGTTAACGGAAAAGTTTTCGAAGGAAAAGTTTCCGATTTATCAGTCGGAATGGATCCGATGAAGCAGGCTTTTTACGCCGACCTTATTTTTAACAACAAAAACGGCGATATTCAGCTAGGCGAAATAGCCGACGTTGACGTAGTAACGTATGAAAACGATTCCGCCGTTGTTGTACCTCGTAATCTTGTTTTCAAAGATGGAAAAGGGAAATATGTTTTTATCGCAAACGGCGATAAAGCCGCTAAAAGGTACGTAACCGTTGCAAACGAAAACGGTGTCGGTTACGAAATAGCGAAGGGACTGAAGTCCGGCGATCCGCTTATTGTCGCGGGCGCCGCAAAGCTCGATGACGGAATTAAAATTAAACCGGTAAAATAAAGGAGGATATATGTTTCTTGCAAAATTATCGGTTGAACGTCCGGTACTTACGACAATCATTCTCGCGGTTTTTATTCTATTCGGAGGTTTGGCGTATAAAACTCTGAATTTGAATCACATGCCGGAAGTTGAAGTTCCATACGTAACCGTAACCACTATTTATCCCGGAGCCGGACCGAAAGAAGTTGAAACTTTGATTACAAAAAATATCGAGGACGCGGTTTCGACAATCAGCGGGATTAAGAAAATCGAGTCCTACAACATGGACGGATTTGCAATCACTATTCTGGAATTCGATCTTTCAAAAGAGGTAAACGTTGCAAATCAGGAAGTGAAAGATAAAGTTGATCAAATAATAAACACGCTCCCCTCAGACGCGAAAAAACCGATCGTTCAGAAAATCGATTTGAAAGCAATGCCGATTATGGATTTGATACTGAGCGGCAACAATATCGATTCGAGAGCTTTATACGAACTCGCCGATACAAAACTGAAAGACAGACTTTCGCAGATAAAGGGAGTTGGCGACGTTAAAATTTCGGGCGGTCAGGAACGGGAAATTAAAGTTCAGTTCGACAACCGCGTAGTTTACGAAGATATGATTTCATTCCCTCAGTTGCTCGGGATTCTCGGCGGACAAAATATCGACCTGCCGAGCGGCGCCTTTGATC
>JALWEC010000464.1 GCA_027036655.1 Melioribacteraceae bacterium | reverse complement strand
AAATTCACACTGTACGAGGGAACCTTCCGATAACAACGGGGGTTCCGACCGGTTATACGCTTGACATTGCAACTTGGGACAGACCGATATACGCCGAAGTGCTAGAACCTCGTACAATTCAGGCAAGTTACTGGTACGATTTCAGGCGGGAGCACGGTTTGGTTATCGAAAACATACAAAAAAGCGCGGGAAGCGCATTCGGAAGATATGGAAAAGGTCGCTTTGTCTGGTACGGTTTTGAACTCAATTCGGTAATCGGTACGCAAGAAGATTACATCTACTTTGACCGCTTTTTTTCAAGTTCGCTTGATTGGCTGCTTCATTTGCCTACTGCGGAAATTGTAGATTGGCCTCCGCCGTACAAATCCGCCGCCGTTATGGTCCCAATTGTTACTTCACAACCGGAAAATTTAAAGAATTTCACCGGAATTTTCGGAACCGGGGATGCTTCCACGGTTTTTACAAGCGCGGAAAAATTGCAGCAAGACCGAAAATATCTGATAAAATATGCGGCGGGATTAAATATCGGATTGGAACTGGATATCGGTTATGTGGAATCGTTTGAAGATACTACCAATTCATTATACAGTATCGATGAACAGAACGAAATATTACGAAACGCTAAAATGGAAGCCGATTCTTTGCTTGGAATCGATGTTAAAAAATTGATGCCTACTTACGGTTATTTTGATAAAAATACGCTTTCGGCTATGTCGAAAAACGGATTTAACTTAATTTTTACCGATTCGCTTACAGACAGAATTATCCCAAAAACGGAAATTTTCGACGGAAATAAAATATTTATCGTTGGAAATACGGCAAGAGACGATTATCGGGTCATAAGGGATTTCGGACTTAAAGATTTGCATTTTCAGGAATATACTTACGAAGAAGACGTTGATCGCGTAGATTTTACAGGCGGACTATATGTTTTTAAATTTCATACGGATGAGCAATTAAAATCTGCAAATATTCCGGTTATAAGAAAAGTTGTTAACTATGTTAGAAGCAAGAATATGTGGTTTACAACTTTGGACGAACTTCAGAACTGGTGGTTTAAACGGGGAGGTGTTGAAATTAATTTTACTGTCAGAGGAAAAAGAAGGATTTCTATTGAAGTTTCAAATCCGTCTAAACAAGCCGTTGAAGATTTCATGGTTAAAGTTTATTTGAATAAAGCAATTTCCGATTTAAAAGTTTCTTCCGATATTATAAATACAAAACTCCCTGCATATACTTTTGACGAAGCTACGGAAAGTGTTTATCTTACATTTGATAAATTGGATGCGGGAGATACTCGGTCAATTTTATTAGATTTCGTAAATAAAAGATGAAAAATATTAAAAATATAACAATTACACTATTTTTACTAATCACGTTTGTGTTTAGTATTTTTTATTTGGAAGGATGTGTTGAGGCGAGTTCAAATCCGCCGACTGCCGCCGATAAACCTTCCGTAAAAGTTTATTATCCCGCCACCGGCGATACGGTTTATATCGGCAGAAATTATGTTGATTATACCGCTGATGATGCGCTCGGAGGTCCGGGATTGGATCATCTTGAAATATTTATTAATACCGTTTCAACGGAGCATGTTTTTTTACCGGACGACACACTCTATTTTGATATTGCTCCCGAGGCCGCCGGAAGCAGGATACAGTTTTATATTATTGCGTACAGTAAAAGCGGAGCATACAAGCAGAGCGATATTCAGAAAAATATTTATGTGTCAAATGCTCCGAATACTCCTACAAACTTAACTTTATCTACATTCGGAAATAATTCGGTGCTTCTTTTATGGGAAGATAATGCTACTAACGAAACTAATTACGAGCTGTGGAGAAGTGTAGGTAATAACATAAGTTACGGTTCAGCACCTTATAGAATTCTTGCTAAAGATCAAACAAGTTATTCCGATTTCGGGTTAAACGAATTTGTAACGTATTACTACAAAGTACGAGCTGTAAACGGCTCTGGCGCTTCGCATTTCAGCAATGAAGTTAATACTAACGGACCAACCGGAAGGGATGCTCCCACAAATCTCCGAGGAGAAGCTCTGGGAGCAAGCGTTGTCCATCTTACTTGGAATGATAATTCCACTCGCGAAAACGGTTATCTTGTCGAAAGGAAAAATCTTTCCGCAGGCACGGATTATGCGCAGGTTACGGTTCTTCCTCCGAATACGATTGAATATCTTGACGAAGGATTGGAGAAGAACACGACTTATCAATATCGCGTTGCCGCAATTTTACCTTCCTCATTTGCTTATTCGAATGAAACTACCGTTACAACAGGCTCGCGGGATATTACGCCACCCTCCAATCTTGAAGCTACATTTGATATGAGCGCAAGGAAAGTTTATCTGCATTGGAGCGACAACTCCACTTTGGAATACGGGAGCGAAGTCGAAAGAAAAATTTACGGTTCCGAAGAACCATTTGCAAAAATAGGCGATACCGAGCCGGACGTAACAACTTATTGGGATTCTTCCTATTCAGCGGGAAGAACTTACGCTTACCGTGTAAGATATAAAACGGGAGACGGTTCATATACAACATATTCCAATGTTGACACCGCTTACGTTCCTATTCTTCCTCCCAAGCCTCCGAAAGCTCTCACTATTTCAACTATTAATCCGGGAACGGCTTTCCTTCTCAGCTGGACAGACGACTCGTGGGATGAAGACGGATTTGAAGTTTGGAAGAAAAACGGAGAAGGCGGCGATTATTTCTTGCTGAAAACTTTACCGGCAAATAGTGAAACTTACACGGTTGTTGGCTTAAGCAGAGATTCGTCATACTTTTTCAAAGTGCGCTCTTACAGAAACAACCTTTACTCCGAATTCAGTAACGAAGTCGTTACGCCCCTTGTGGCTCCGACAAACTTTAACGGAGTTGCCGATAACACGCCGCGAGTAATACTAAACTGGTCGGATAATTCGGGCAATGAAGATTATTTCCAGATTCAGAGAAGATTCGCGGGAGGCGGAACGTTCGAAAATGTCGGCGTTGCTCCGCCCAACACAACTCAGTTTGTCGATAATGATGTTTTCCGCGGTTCCGCTTACAATTATAGAATGCGGGCGGTCAACAGCGTTTCGGCTTCGGAATGGACAGATGTAATAACAGTTACGGTGCCGAGTAAAAAGTGAATGCGAAGAAAGAAATATTGAAAGAATATGTAAACGAGTTTTCGTTTCCGACCGCTTTGCTTAACGAAGCGGGAAATCTTCAATTTTTCAATATCCGGTTATCCCGTTTTTTGCGGGAATCGTTGAAAACCGGAGATAATTTGATTTCGCTATTAAAAAAAAAAGCCCTAAAATAGCTGTTCTTTGGAATTCTGTTTTATCAAAGCGAGAACCTGAAGCGGGATTTTTTCAGATAGTTACGAATACGGGCGAAACGATTGAAGCCGGATGCAAACTTATTCCGTTAGTCTCGGGAAATGAAAACTACTTTCTGATTCAGTTTGAGGTTGACGAGCCGGAATATTTATTCGCCTCCAAATACAGAATTGTTTCGGAAAACCTCCGGAAAATCATAACTAACGAAGAAGTTCTTGACGTCCTTTACACAATTGAAAATGAATATCCTCTTTCCATAATCGAAAAAAACAGATTAAAAAAGGCGCTTTACGGTAAGCAAATTTCATTCTGGATTACCGATTCGTCTGGCAAAATCACATTTGCAAATGAAAATATGAAAGAGTTTCTCGCCGTTGGCGCGGCTGAAGGTTTTTCGGAAAAGGAAGCGTTTTTATCCTCGATTGCCGAAGTTATGACTTTATTAACCGAGCAAGCCGTTCGATACAAAGAAATTCTTGTGCGAGACGATTTAACCTTAACCGATTCAGAACTTCTTTCAGGATACGACGTAATTAAAATTCCGGTATTTGATTCAAATGAAAATGTAGTGGCTACTATCGGAATTGTTCAGCCGGATAGAATCTTGAGCCTTTCGGACAGAGAAGAATATTTGATTTATTCGACAATCGAGAAGTTAAATCTTCCGTTTGCCATTTTTGATTATTCGGGAAAAATTAAAAAATCCAGCTTGGGCTTTGCGGAAGCGTTCGGTTTGAAGAGGAATGAAATAACGGGAGAAAATTTGACCGATTTCTTCGGGAAGAAACTGGGAGAAGAAATAAGTATGTTCCTTTATTCCGAAGAAAAAAATGATGAAACCGAATTTGAACTCAAAGATTTTTATGCGGATTCAAGTTATAAAAACTTAAATTTATATATAAAAAAAATATTTAATAGAAAAAATGTTCTATCCGGCGGTTTTATTACGTTGGTAAGAATGAATGAAGAAAATATTGGAAGAATTATGGAAGAAAAAATTTACGATATTATATTGAATACAAGCCCGCAACCTATTTTTATTTATGATTCTGAAAATTTAATGTTTTTGGCGGTCAACGATGCCGCTTTATCCCTTTACGGTTACGACCGCAAAAGTTTTCTCTCTTTGGATTTAACCGACCTTTATTCTCCGGAAAATATTCAAACTTTGCTTGAATCAAACGAAGATGAAAATGAAACCGGCTGGGGCAAACCCGTCAAAAATAAAAGAAAAGACGGAACGGTGTTAATCGTCCGGATGAGTAAGGTTAAGATTAATTACGACGGAAAAGACGCCGTTTTAACTTATCTTGAAGATGCCTCAAAAGCTCTCGAATTTGAGAAAGAACTTAAAGAATTTCACGCGTTTTCCCAAATGGCTGCCGAAGCGTTTGTTGAAACAGACGCTGAAGGATTTATCTCGAAAGTAAATCCGGCATTTACCGAATTATTCTCTTTTCACGAAAAAGAAATTACGGGGGACTCTTTTGTAACGCTGATTACCGATCAGGATCGGGGTAAAATTAACAAAACAATTTTTATTAATAAAAAAAACGAAGAAACTACTTTAGAGGTTTCTTTCAAAAACAAGAACGGAAAAATATTTTCGGCGCAGGCGCATTTTCTGCCGATTTCGGATTTTTTCAACGAGGTTATTTCATATTCGATTTTTATTAAACCTGAAGTTGCGCTTGAAGCGGCTGATAAGTCGTTCCGCTCCGGAGTTGCGGCTCCGGTATCTTCATCTGAAGGGGTTTCAGGAATTGACGCCGCTTTTCTCGGGCATCTATTCCACGAGCTGCTTACTCCAATCAATGTTATTATTGGTTTTTCTCAGGAATTAGCCGAAAGCATTGAAAATCCTACCCCGGAGCAGTTGGAATCGGCTGAGATTATTAAGGAAAATCAGAAAGCGCTGAAGAATCTTATGGATGCCGCTTCGGAATATGTGGCTCTTGAGGAAAACAATGTTGAAATTTCTCCCGTAACGTTTAGCATTGTTGATATTTTGGACGAAGTGGAAGAGAGAGTTAAAAAAGTAGCGGAATCTTACGGCGTAACTTTGAAGTACGGAAAAATCTCATCTTCAATAACTTTGATAAACGATAAAGAAAGGGTGATTTCAATTATCTCTATGCTGTGGGAATTTGCCGTAAGAGGAACCAAAGAAGGACAGGCTTACCTCAGTGCAAAACAGGAAAACGGCAAAGTTCTAATCATCGTTAGGGACGACAGAAAGACGATTTCGCAAGATTTAATTGTTGCTATGAATGAATTTTTAACCGAGGATGAAAATATTATCCGCCGGAATTACGGAATTTCCCGCTTTGCAGTTCGCCTTTTCAGAAAGCTGGCGCATTTGCTGCAGGTAACTTTTACCGAAGTAACGAAGGGAAACGAAATTGTCGGTTTTGCCGCTCAACTTCCCGTTGCAATAGATTTGGGTAAGACGCCTGTCGTTGAGAAAAAGGAAGAAAAAAGAGAAGTAATTCCGGTAGTTGAGAAAACAGTGGAAATCGAGCGTCCTAAACCTGTGCCTACGCCCGAGGTCTCGGAAAAACCGAAAGCAAAGATTGCGGAAACTATTGTAAATAAAGTCCCTGAGGCTGCGAATAAAAATTCAGGAAATAAAAAAATTATTTTGAGCGAGCTTTCCTGTTTGTTGCTCGAAGATCAAATCGATTCGCAGATTTTGTTCAAACAGCAAATGAAGGAACTTAAAGATATTGAAGTCGCCGCAAAGTTTGAGGATGCGCTTCCGCTTCTAAAACGGAAAAAATTTGATTTTATCGTAATGGATATTAATCTGCAGGGTGAATATAACGGACTTGACGCATTGCACGAAATAAGAAATATTCCCGCTTACAGAGATGTGCCGATAATTGCCGCCACGGCTTACGTTATGCCGGGCGACCATGATAATTACATTCGCGCCGGATTTGACGATTTTATTTCCAAGCCGATTATGCGGGATAAAATGATTGAAAGTTTAAGGCGCGTGCTTTAATATTCACGGATGAAAATGCTTAATAATTTCCACACCCCCTTTTTCGACTGCGTTTCTCCGTTGCGGGCGAATTGTGAATGCCTCATTAAACAAACGGTAAGTGTAAGACAATCCTTTGCTTGCTCCTTAAGGAACAAGTACGTGAAAGGTTGCGGTTTCCCTATTGATATCCTCTGAACATCTGCGCCTCTGAACCATACGGCTTACCGTAGTTTCCCTTTGTATCCTTTTGCAATGTTTTGATCGGATAAACTTCGCGGGACGGGATTGAGGGGAATTTGCCAAAAATTAATTAACTTAATTTTTTTCTTTACACGGAGTTTGTATGAAATCAAAAATGACTAATAAAACAATTATACTTTTTCTATTCGTAATAAATATTTTCGGCGGTATTAATATGGCTCAAACACACAATATTAATTTGGATGAAATTTACTCAAACAAAAAGCTCGGCGCTTTTCAAGAGGGCGAAAAAACTTATTTCAGACTATTTGCTCCCACCGCGGTTAATGTTCTCCTTTATTTATCGGACTCGGCTGATTTTAACGGCGGAAAATATTTTGCCGCTCAAAAAGATAGCGACGGAGTTTGGGAAATTTCTTTCC
>JALWEC010000463.1 GCA_027036655.1 Melioribacteraceae bacterium | reverse complement strand
GAAGTCGGGACAAGTTCGGAGATTATTCATTTCATCGGTTGTTATTTGCGATATTATTTCGGCGACTTTAAGAATGCCAATATTAGTAGAATTAGATTTTAAATCTTTCTCCGCCTGGTCGGATTACGTATCTCGTCAGCATATAAAAGAGGTTGTTCATCACATTCTATAAAAGAGAAACAACTCCGTAGGAGCGGCACTTCAATATATACGCGTTAATCATTGTATTTTTTGTATAGCTTCTACGGAGCAAGTACAAAATCATATTGTCTATGTAATTATCATAAGACTTCTCATAACCTAACTCAGACAAATTGGAAACAAAATGAGAAAAAATTGAACAAAAAAAATAATATCTGAAAACTTTATCAACAAAGGACTTCATAGTATTTGGGAAAATATTCTGTCAATAATAACACGAATTTTACCGATAAACGCCTAATGACAATTTTCAGATAAACTTAATTCGTATTATGCCGGAGGAAAAATTATATTCACTTAAAAACAGCTCTTTATATAGATTACACGCAAAAAATAAAATTTTGGATGATTACATTAATCGTATAAATAGAATAAAGTAAGAAATAATATTGCATTTAAGGGAAAAAAAAACTCCTTCCCAAATTTATTGGGAAGGAGTAAGAAAAGTTAAAAAGATAATTTATTTTTGTTGTTCTAATACAGCGTTAACATGATCTTGGTCTAAATTATACCAATTACCTGTCGCGGCGTCAATTATTACGGGAATTAAACCGCCCAAAACATCTAAAACTACCCAACCAGTTCCGACAGAACTATTTAACATAACGGTTTTATTTAAATATCCATTCTTTTCAAACTTAATTGTATAAGTTTTATTTGATTTTAATTTCAAAGCGAAAGGAGTTGTTCCCAATAAATCACCATTAACATATACTTTAGCTCCGTAAGGTTCGGAAGAAAAATTGACATTTTCTGTGGAACCTTTAAAAAGCGTTGCACAACTGCTTAATGTAAATGATAACACAGCAATAAAAGAAAACAACAATCCGATTTTGTAGAATTTTTTCATAAGGCACACTCCTATTAATAAATGTAAATGAATTTAGAGTTATTTTTTTTTGCAGCTTAAAGCAAACAAAGAACAAAATTTTAATAAAACAGCTAAGGGTTGCGCCCCCGCACAACCCTTTTCTGCATTAAAAACCCCCTTATGACCTCACACTTAACGACTATTTACTAATCTCAACTCTCTTTAATACTTACAAATGATATGCCAAAAAAATGTTGTGAATTTTACCTTTTTTAAGGATATGCGTGGTAAAAACACAACATTAACAATTTTATATGTTTCAATTTTGCAACATTGAGGCTAAATGGTTGCATTTTCACCAAAATATTCTAAGGCTTAAATCGAGTATTCATAAGGTTTTTTTAGAGCAATGCCAATAAGAAGGCTTTGCAAAACCCACCATGGACAAGCCGGAAACAAAAAGGGAGATAAGCCGAAAAGAATAATCTCCGAAAGGCTTTTACTAACTAATGTCGGCGGGGTAAATCCCAACGAAAGGAGGTCGGGACAAGTTCGGAGGTTTTTCATTTCATCGGTTCTTAATAGCGATATTACTGCAGCGACTTTAAGAATGACATATAAATTTAGTTATGCAAAGGTTTCTATTAGTTCTTAAAATCTGTTTACAATACCGAAATGTAATTTCCCTTCCGAGAAAGAGTCTCCTTCTCCAAGAGCAAAACTTATCTTCATGTTTCCCAAGCCGGTTGCAAAGTTCAGTCCTAAACCGTAACCGTAAGTCAGTTTCCGATAGTCGGCGTTGTTTTCTTTTTTCAAAATTGAATTGTAATAATATCCGCCGTCAACGAATAAAAAACCGTAAGTGTCGGAGCTTAAAAGGTATCGGTATTCAAAATTTGTCCAACCTATCTTATTTCCGAGAAATTGCTCGAATCTAAATCCGCGCAATGTATTTGTTCCTCCGAATCGATAAAGGTCGCTTACTTCCAAATTTGTTCCTTTAATTTCCTTGTAATGAAACGCTAGCGCAATCACATTCCGGCTGAAGGGCGAAAGGTAAAATCCGGCTGCCGCTTCTCCTTTAAAATAATTTTCATTTCCGGACATTCCCGAACGAACGAACTTAGCCGGACCGAGAATTGTTTTTCTGCTGAAACGGAGGCCCAAACTAACGTAAAATCCTTTTGTGGGAACATAGTAGTCGTCGCGGTTATCGTAAAGGAACTCCAAACCGCTGGTTGAAAAAGAGGAATGATAAAC
>JALWEC010000462.1 GCA_027036655.1 Melioribacteraceae bacterium | reverse complement strand
AATTTTTGAAACCGATAATACGGAAACTCGCCTTTTTATTGCTGAATGGGCAAGCCAATGGATAGACGTAAGAATAGCCAAAATTATCGCTCAATTGGAAAAAAGTTCATTATCGGAGACAATTGCAAAGGAAGCATTGAAAAGACAAAGGGAATTTGAAAAACAAAGTTTCGCTACTCTAATAAGTAGCAAAGAAAAATATGCCTTACAACGAGAAGAAAAAATAAACAATATTCGTTCTTTAACTCGTAAAATGCTTTTGGAAGCTGAAAAAACTAAATAAGGCGAAACTTATTAAAGCACAAAAAAACTTATAGAGCGGCTTTGGATAAAGGCATGGAAGAGTTTACTCAAAAAACTAATAGGAACCTTTGCATAACCCAAATTTGTCATATTGAGTCCGTCAAGGCAAATTTGCTTCGCTCTATTTAGAATGACATATTGCTGAGCTATGCAAAGCTTTTTTTAAGCTCTATCTTCATAACGATAACAAACGTACAAACCGTTTATAAAAATCTCAAAAAAAAGATTTGCATTAATATTAAAAAAGCTATAAATTTGTTGCTCTTGAAATTTATATGTTCATAAATATAATGAAAGTTTTGGGCGGACGCCGGAGTTGGAGAGCCGGGGCGGACTGTAAATCCGTTGGCATACGCCTTTGGGGGTTCGAATCCCTCGCCGCCCACAATGAACTTTTGAGTTCTTTTTTATTGAATTTAACTTTACGACTTTCTCTATTTCTCAGTCGCAAAAAGTTACGCTAATACCGGGTAAAAGTTAATTTACGCTATTTACACGCGGGAGTAACTCAGTTGGCTAGAGTCACAGCCTTCCAAGCTGTTGGTCGCGGGTTCGAGTCCCGTCTCCCGCTCAACTTTCCCCTATTTGTATTAGCAAGAGTGAAAGTAATTTCACTTTCACTCTTATTTTTTTATGCTGACGTAGCTCAGTCGGTAGAGCACATCCTTGGTAAGGATGAGGTCACCGGTTCAAGTCCGGTCGTCAGCTCTAAGGCAAATGAGCCTTACGCTCGGAAAAATAAAGTTTTGGAGATTTAAAAATGGCAAAAGCAAAAAACGCAAGAATAAGAATAATTTTGGAAAGCACAGCCGGAACGGGCTACAGATATACTACGACTAAGAACAAAAGAAATCATCCGGGAAGAGTCGAGTATAAGAAATATGATCCCGTTGTAAGAAAGCATGTAGTTTTTAAGGAAACTAAATAAATTTTTAATACGAGAGTGGCTCAATTGGCAGAGCAGCGGTCTCCAAAACCGCAGGTTGGGGGTTCGAATCCCTCCTCTCGTGCAAGCATAAAAAAGGTTAAACGATGAAACAGAAGATTATCGATTTTTTTAACGATGTAGTAAAGGAAATGAAAAAGGTAACCTGGCCTACAAAAGACGAGTTGATTGAATCAACTAACGTTGTTATTGTAGTAAGTTTACTTTTTGCTTTATTCACTTACCTTGTTGATATAGCGCTGGTTCAAATGATAAGGGGAATATTCTAATTGGAAAATTCAGCGGCTAAATGGTATGTGGTTCGCACATTTTCAGGTCATGAAAATAAGGTTAAGAACCTTATTGAAATGGCTATTGAAGACGACGAATCGCTGCGTGAGAGAATAATCGAGGTTCTTGTTCCGACAGAAAAGGTTTTTGAAGTTAAGGATGGTAAAAAAAGGACTAAAACCAAAAACTTTTTCCCGGGTTATATTTTGCTGCACGCAATAATGGATACAAAAGTTTACGACGTTATCTCGAATACACAGTCGGTAATGGGATTTTTGGGCACCAAAAACAAACCGATTCCGTTGATGCCCGACGAAGTTAAAAGAATTATCGGGAAAATCACCAAAGATCAGGATGTTGAGAGAACGGAAACAATGTTCAGAACCGGCGACTACGTTAAAATAATCGATGGACCTTTCAATAACTTCTCCGGCTATATTGAAGAAGTGAACGAAGAGAAGATGAAAATGAAAGTTATGGTTTCAATCTTCGGACGGAAAACTCCGGTAGAATTGGATTTTATACAAGCAGAATTAGAAAAATAAATTTAAAAAATAGGTTTAGTTATGGCAAAGAAAATTTCTGGTTACATCAAATTACAAATTCCTGCGGGACAAGCTAATCCTTCGCCTCCGGTCGGACCTGCTCTTGGTCAGCGCGGCGTTAACATTATGGAATTTTGTAAGCAATTCAATGCTAAAACAGCCGATAAGGCGGGATTAATTATTCCTGTAGTAATTACGGTATATGCTGATAAATCATTTACATTTATTACTAAAACTCCTCCTGCAGCTGTTTTAATAAAGAAAGCGATTAAATTGGATAAAGGCTCGGGCGAACCGAATAAGACCAAAGTTGGTACAATCACAAGAGCGCAGCTTCAGGAAATTGCAGAAGCGAAAATGCCGGATTTGAATGCAAACGACATTGACAACGCAATCAATATGATTGCCGGAACGGCACGCAGCATGGGTGTTAAGGTTCAAGATTAAGAGAAAAGATTAATTAAAAAATTTGTTGGTATAGGATATGAAAGTTTCCAAAAGAGTTAAAGCGATAAAAGAAAAAGTCGATCTGAAGAAAGAGTATTCTCTATCCGAAGCGATTGATTTGCTTAAAGAAGTTTCGAGCGTAAAGTTTGTCGAATCCTTGGATTGCGACATCAGACTCGGCGTTGACCCCCGACATGCAGACCAGATGGTTCGCGGCACGGTAATTCTGCCTCACGGAACCGGTAAAACAGTTCGCGTTTTAGTCTTTGCAAAACCGGAAAAAGCCAAAGAAGCTTTGGAAGCAGGCGCCGATTATGCGGGACTTGAAGAATACGTTGAAAAAGTTAAAGAAGGTTGGACTGATGTTGACGTAATAATTGCAACGCCGGATACTATGGCTGAAGTCGGTAAGCTAGGTCGTATTCTCGGACCTCGCGGTTTGATGCCGAATCCGAAAGTCGGGACGGTAACAATGGACGTTGCAAAAGCAATCAAAGAAGTTAAGGCAGGTAAAATTGAGTTCCGCGTTGACAAAACCGGAATCGTTCATACTTCGTTAGGAAAGTTAAACTTTGAGACTGACAAGTTGGTTGAAAACGTAGCGTCTTTCTTAAAAACGATTATCAGATTGCGTCCCGCTTCGGCAAAAGGACAATATGTTAAGTCCCTTTACTTGGCAAGCACAATGGGTCCCGGACTTAAGATAAACAAAGACGAAGCTTTATCGCTGACTAAATAAGATTACGCACTCATTTACACATATATGCTTCTAAAAAAACTAATAAGAAATTTAACTTAGGTGCAAAATGAATAGAACCGAAAAAGCAGAACAAATTGCAGAAATCAAGGAGTTGTTCGAGAACTCCCAGGCGGTCTATTTGGTTGATTACCACGGTATTGATGTGGCGGACATCAGCGAATTGCGTCGTGAGTTCAGAAAGGAAGAAGTAACCTACAAAGTATTTAAGAATACTTTGGCTAAAAAAGCGATTGAAGAAATCGGCGGTTACGATGAATTTAATGATATTCTGGTTGGAATGACCGGATTTGCTTTTACCGGAGAAAACTTTGTAGCTCCGGCGAAAATCATTAAAAAGTACTTTGACGAGAAAAAAACATTTGCTCTGAAAGGCGCTTACATTGATTCTACTTTCTACTCAAGCGATAAGCTGGATGTTCTGGCGTCCATGCCTACAAAAGATGAAATTATGGCTAGCATCGTCGGCAGCATAGCGCAACCCGCTACCGGTATTGTCGGCGCAATAAATGCCGTAATGAGAGATTTGGTAAGCGTAGTTGATCAAATAAGTAAAAAAGAAGCCGCATAAATTTTTAATAAAGATATTTAAAACAAGGAGAATATAAAAATGTCCGATAAGATTGCAGAAATCGTTGAACAAATTAAAGGTTTAACATTAGTTGAAGCCGCTGAATTAAAAACAGCTTTGGAAGAAGAATTTGGCGTAACAGCAGCAGCCCCTGTAGTAATGGCAGGCGGAGCAGCAGCGGGCGGAGACGCACCGGCAGCTGAAGAAAAAACTGAATTTGACGTTGTTTTAGCCGGAATCGGCGACAAGAAAATCAACGTTATTAAAGTTGTAAGAGCGCACACCGGTTTGGGATTGAAAGAAGCTAAGGAATTAGTTGATTCGGCTCCAAAAGCCGTTAAAGAAGGCGTTTCAAAAGAAGAAGCTGAAAAAATTAAAGCTGATTTGGAAGAAGCCGGAGCAACTGTCGAGCTTAAATAAGCTTGATTATAATTACGAATAACATTTAAAAAAGTGATAGGATGGAGTAATCCGTCCTATCGCTGTATATTTTTTTTAAAGCATAATCTATTTTTATTTGGAGGTTAGGATTGGACAACATTAAAATAAATCCCAAAAATAAAAGAATTACCTTCTCGACCATTGCTCCTGTCTTAGATATGCCTGATTTGTTGGATGTACAACTCCAGTCATTTGAGGATTTCGCTCAAATGAGAGTTAAACCCGAAGAACGTGAAAACAAAGGATTGCAGTCGGTATTTTTGGCTAATTTCCCGATTTTTGACAATAAAGAGTTTTACAGATTAGATTTTATCAGTTACAATGTTGAAAAACCACGCTTTTCGCAGGACGAATGCGAAGAACGCGGCTTAACATATAACGCTCCCGTGAAAGCGAAATTGCGTCTTTCAACGCGGGATGATGAAACCGAAGAATACATCAACAGTATTGAGCAGGAAGTTTACCTCGGTAATCTTCCCTTTATGACTGACAGAGGAACGTTTATTATTAACGGCGCTGAGCGCGTTATCGTTAGCCAGCTGCACCGTTCCCCGGGAGTTGCATTCTCGCAGACCGTTCATCCGAACGGAACGCCAATCTATTCCGCTCGCATTATTCCTTTCCGCGGTTCGTGGGTTGAGTTTGCAACTGATATTCATCATATCATGTATGTTTATATCGACAGAAGGAAAAAATTTCCGGCGACGACACTGCTGAGAGCTTTGGGATATATAAGCGACGAAGAAATTCTTAATATTTTCCAACAATCCGTTGAAGTTAAAAGTAAAGATTTAAATTACGGCGAGCATGTAGGTATGCCCGCTCTCGAAGATGTTATCGATGTTAACACCGGTGAAATTTATGTTTCGAAAAACGAAGAACTTACCGAAGAAATTATCGATAACATTAAAGCTTCCACGGTTGAGAAAGTAAAATTAATTACAACTCCTACCTCATATGAACAAGATTTAATACTGAACACATTAAAGAAAGATCCTGCTCAGACGAAGGAAGAAGCTCTTTTTGCCATTTATCGTCAGTTGAGAACAGGCGAAGCGCCCGATATTGAAACGGCGCAAGGTTTAATCGATAAATTATTCTTTAATGAAAAACGATATGATCTGGGTGAAGTAGGTCGTTTCAGAATGAACGATAAACTCGGACTCAATATTTCGCTTGATACCACAATCTTAACGATTGAGGATATTATTGCGATAATGAAGAAAATTATCGAGCTTAAAAAAGGAAATATTCCCGTTGACGATATTGACCACTTGGGAAACAGAAGAATCCGCACGGTAGGCGAGCAACTGATGCAGCAGTACAATGTCGGGATGGCGCGCATGGCGAGAACCATTCGCGAAAGAATGAACATCCGCGACGCCGAAAATATGCAGCCGCAGGATTTGGTAAACGCAAGAACAATAAGCAGCGTTATCAATGCGTTTTTCGGTACAAACCAGCTTTCCCAATTTATGGATCAGACCAATCCGCTATCGGAACTTACTCACAAAAGAAGAATCTCCGCTTTAGGACCGGGCGGTTTGACGCGTGAAAGAGCCGGATTTGAAGTCCGCGACGTTCACCATACGCATTACGGTCGCCTTTGTCCGATTGAAACTCCCGAAGGTCCGAACATCGGACTAATTTCTTCATTGACAATTTACGCGAGAGTAAACGATTACGGATTTATCGAAACGCCCTACCGCAAGGTTATAAACGGCAAAGTTACGAAAAAGGTCGAATACCTGAGCGCCGACGAGGAAGATCAGTTTATTATCGCTCAGGCAAACGCGCCGATTAACGAAAAAGGGGAATTTCTGAACGAAAGAGTTAAATGCCGTTATAAAGGCGAATTTCCGGTCGTTCATCCCGAAGAGATAAACTATATGGATGTCGCTCCCGCTCAGATTATAAGCGCCGGCGCATCGTTAATTCCTTTCCTTGATCATGACGACGCCAACCGCGCGTTAATGGGTTCCAACATGCAGCGCCAAGCTGTTCCGCTTCTGAAACCGGAAGCGCCGATTGTCGGAACCGGAATGGAATATAAATTGGCTCACGATTCACGCTCCTTAATCCTTTCCGAAGGAAAAGGCGTTGTTGAATATGTTGACGCAAAGAAAATTACAGTAAAATACGATATAGATCCCGACAGCGAAGAAGCGTTAACAACTTTTGACGAATACAGAACTGTCGATTACCGTCTGATTAAGTTTTCCGGAACAAACCAGGAAACCTGCTTGAACCAGAAACCGGTTGTTAAAGTCGGTCAGAAGGTTAAAAAAGGAGATGTTTTAGCCGACGGTCATGCAATGGAAAACGGAGAGCTGGCTCTCGGAAAAAACGTTTTTGTCGCATTTATGCCGTGGCGCGGATATAACTTTGAAGACGCTATTATTATTAGTGAAAGACTTGTTCAAAACGATACCTTTACTTCGATTCATATTGAAGAATTCGAACTTCAGGTTCGCGAAACAAAACGGGGACAGGAAGAACTTACAAGGGATATTCCGAATGTAAGCGAAGAAACTACCCGTAATTTGGATGAAAACGGAATTGTGCGGGAAGGCGCGCTTATCAACGAAGGAGATATTCTTGTTGGTAAAATTACGCCGAAAGGGGAAAGCGATCCTACTCCCGAAGAAAAACTGCTGAAAGCGATTTTCGGCGATAAAGCGGGCGACGTGAAGGACGCATCTAAAAAGGCGCCTCCCGGATTGCACGGAA
>JALWEC010000461.1 GCA_027036655.1 Melioribacteraceae bacterium | reverse complement strand
TAGGTAAAATATCAAGTGGCATAACGGCTTCGTAAGTTCCGATTGGGACGATTGCTCTTTTACCGCCGTTTAACGCCATTGTTAAATTGTATTTTTTCTTGGGAGTAAGCGCCGAAAGAAGAATATTTTTAACCGAGAAAAGTTTCGGCGTTGGAATTGCCCAGCCGAGCAGGCGCTTTTCGCGATCTTCTTTTAATATTGATATCTGTTTATGAAAGCGTCCCAGATATTCCACTTCATTTTCGGCAATTCGTCCGTTCAATACGGAACCGGAAATAACCTTAACATCGGAAGACAAATCCGCTTCTCCGGAAACCAATTCGGAAACATTTGCTCCGAGCGAAGTTTTAATCAATCTCGGATTTTTCGCCATCGGTCCCGCGATTGAAATCACGCGCGAAGTATCAAGTTTTCCGGTCAAAAACAAAGCGCCGATTGCAGCCACATCCTCGGCGTCGATATACCAAACGGTTTTGTTCGCTCCCACAGGATCAATAAAGTGAATATGCGTTCCCGGCAATCCGGCGGGATGAGGGCCTGAAAACTCAAAACCTTTTATCTTTTCGTTTTCTTCAATCGTAAAGTTATCTTTCGGTGATTTTACAATATTAATATTGCCGTCGGTAAATTTTTCAACTACGGCAACACCCGCTTTGAAAAACTCTTCCTTCCCTTCAAGAACTTTAGTCATCGAAGGAGCATGCGGATTTGTATCCATCATGTTGATGAATATCGAATGAGGAACGGTTTCGGGATTTGCAATTTTGGAAAACGGGCGCGTTTTAAATGCAACCCAAAGTCCCGAAGCAAGAACCTCGGATATCGCTTTCTCTTTATCGAGAGATTTTATTTGATCAAGCGAGAAAGAGTCGAAAGTAACTTCATCGTTTCCTTCCTTTTCGATTATCATCGATAAAAATTTTCTCTTTGCTCCACGATTAACCGCGACAACTTTTCCCGAAACAGGGGAAGTGAAATTAACGGCGGGGAATTTTTTCGCCGTAAAAAGAGCTTCACCTTTTTTTACGGAATCACCTTCTTTCTTAATGATTGTCGGCTTCATTCCAACATAGTCGTCCCCGACAATCGCGTACCTTGCGGTAAACTTTTCCTCCGATATTTTCTGCTCCGGTGCACCGGCGAGGGGAATGTCGAGTCCTTTCTTAATCTTATATTTTTCCATGGGTAATAATTTATTTTTAAATTGAGTTATAAAATATCAAAATAGAATTTCAGAATCTACCTATTTTTTGAATCGCGCATCAAAAAAACATATACACTATAGCATTGAAACATAAATCCTTCCCGCAAAATTTCGGGGCACGTGTTATTTATGTAAAAATATTTCAGGACAAGACATTCTTAATTCTTCATTCTTAATTCTTAATTCCCAATTCCTAATCCGCTTCCAACTAAAAACTGTTGAGACAAACTCTGCGGACTATCTTCAGCCCAAAATATTTTGCACTTCGTTTGCAAATAACCGGAAAAATCAATAACTTATTTTTATAAAACAAAGACGGTTAATTGGGCAACAATTTATTAATATATTCAGGTTCAAAAAACTCATCATTGAGTGTGAAAAAAAGTTTTCTTACTTCTCCTTCCGGTTTATGTTACTTATATCAATTTGGGATTAACACATAAAAAAACGAACGATTTAATTTGATAAAAATACAATTAAATAGCGATCATAGAACCGTATTAAATCCCCATGGATTTATGGCGGAAATGGTTTCGTATTTGTCCCTCAAATGCGAGGCAACAAAATTTTATCCCGTAGAAATAAACGGGATAAAATTCTTTAAAGTTATGCAAAGTTTTCTAACACATAACATCGGTTAATCTATTGAAGGGAAAGTTTATGACAAGCAGAATTATCGAACGTGCCGTTATAACGCTTGACGAATCTCAAAAAAAAATGGTCGCATCCGGCTGGGGAAAAGGAGCAATTGAAAACGCTGTTGTTGAAAAAATAACTTACCTTTCCGATGGACTGAAAGTAAAGGGCTACATCGCCTATCCGAAAAAAGAGAGTGAAAAATATCCCTGCATTATTTGGAACAGAGGAGGCTTGGGAGAACTCGGAGTAATTGATTCTTTTAACGCACAGGGAATTTTCGGACTAATCGCCAGCTGGGGCTACGTTGTATTTGCATCGCAATACAGAGGAAACGACGGCAGCGACGGCAGAGAGGAATTCGGCGGAAACGACTTAAACGACGTTCTGAACCTTATGCCTCTTGCCGAGGAAATCCCGGGAGCCGACGCAAGTCG
>JALWEC010000460.1 GCA_027036655.1 Melioribacteraceae bacterium | reverse complement strand
TTCCCGGCAATATCCGGCGGACCTTGTCGTATAAATCCTTATTTTCCACAAATACCAGTTTTACTTCCGCATCGTTAAAAATATAAGTCGAATCTTCATCGCTCATATTCGGATAAAGAGGAACGTCCTGCGCGCCGATTTGTAAAATCCCAAAATCAACTAAAGTCCACTCTGTACGGTTGTAAGAAATGAGTGCAATTTTATCATCCGGGCCCAAACCTAACTTCAGCAGTCCGAGACTAACCTTATCGACAATCTCAATAACTTGCTCGGTACTGTACTTTCGCCAAGCTCCGGTTTTCTTGTCGCAGAGCGCGTCCTTACGTGGATAGTTTTGCAGCTGGTATTGAAGAACATCAAAGATACGGTTTTGTAATACTTTTTCAACCATTTGCGCCTTCTATTTATTAAATAAAATTATTGCCGCTGATTAATAGACAAAAATAAGTTTAACGAATTTAAATAGCAAGCGAAATTTCGCTATTAAAGAATATTTGCTATTAGCATTTTTTCAAATATTCATTATATTTGTTATTGAGATTATAAAAAAACAGCAATGAACAGGTTATCCGACAACTATATTAAACTTATTCTCGGGCTTAAACTAAAACAGCTCCGAATTGACAAAGGGCTTTCATTATCCGAACTGGCAAGGAAAAGCGGGCTTTCGGTTTCATATCTCAATGAAATCGAGAGCGGTAAAAAATACCCCAAGGCGAATAAAATAGCTTCTCTTTCCAAAGCGCTAGGCATTACCTACGACAATCTGGTTTCGCTTAAACTAACAAAAAATCTTGCGCCGATAGGCGAGTTGCTGGAATCAAATCTGCTGGAGCTGTTGCCTCTGGATCATTACGGAATTGATATTAACAAACTGATTACGCTTATGTCCGGTGCGTCAATGCAGCTCAGCGCTTTGGTAACTACTTTGATTGAAATGGCTCGCGGCTCGGAAATGAGCCAGAACAATTTCAGTCGAACAGCGTTAAAAACATACAAAGAGTTTCACGAAAACTTCTGTGATGAAATCGAAAAAGATGTTGAGAAATTTATTAAAAAATATAAACTGGAAATAAATCCTCCGATCAGTTATTTTGCACTGAAACAATTTCTACAGGAAAACTTTTCCTACAAAATTGATGAAACCGAGTTAATAAACCGCCCTGCTCTTTCCGGATTACGGGGAATTTTAATTTCCAAACAAAATAAAACATTGCTTATTAATCCGCAGCTTACCGACTCTCAAAAAGGTTTTATCCTCGGAAAAGAAATAGCATACAATATCTGGGGAACATCTGAGCGAAGCAATATACATTCAAATTTTTCTCTCGAATCATTTGATCATCTGCTGAACAACTTCCGCGCTTCCTATTTTGCCAATGCAATCTTAATTAACCGGTTTCTTCTTGCTGACGATCTCGAAAAATTTTTCTCTCTTGATAGTTGGGAACCCAAAGAGTTACTCGCCATTATTGATAAATATCAAGCTACGCCGGAGATGTTTTTCCAGAGGGTTACGAATTTACTTTCAAAGCATTTCGGAATTAAGAAATTTTTCTTCTTGAGATTTAACACTCAGTTGGACAATAGACAGTTCTATCTTTCTAAGGAAATCCGCTTAAACATTAACGATAATCCGGGTGGCTACCAAACCGATGAACACTACTGCCGGCGCTGGATTTCCATTAAGTCGCTTAAAAACTTAATGAAGAAAATTGATAAAAATGAAAATTATCAAAAACTGCAAGTCGAAATTCTTCATTCAACATTTACCACAAGCAACGAGGAATATCTCTCAATTGCCATTGCCAAACGGAGAAGATTAAACAGCCGTGAACTTTACAGTGTTACAATCGGTTTTCTTCTTGATGAAAATCTGAAATCAAAAATAAAGTTCTGGAATGACCCTTCGATCAAAAGCGCTATTGTCAGCGACACATGCGAGATGTGTTCACTCAAAAGTTGTAAGGAAAGAGTTGCGCCTCCGAGTTCGTTGGAGAGAAAAATTCAAGTCGAAAAAGTTAAGTCTGAACTTGCGCAACTGATAAAGGATTACGAATAATCCTATTTTTCAAAATTTATCCCCCTTTGCAAAATCATCTGCAAAATTTCATTTGTAACCCAAACCCCACAATCCTATAATTATTAATTCTTAGAAGGCTTTGCATAACCTACTTTATATGTCATTCTGAATGGAGCGAAGCGGAATGAAGAATCTCAAAACCTATATATATACCAAATTTAGAAATATTTCGGACAGCTCACGTCTTTGCCGTGGCA
>JALWEC010000459.1 GCA_027036655.1 Melioribacteraceae bacterium | reverse complement strand
ATCCTTTATTTGTTAACCGGAAATTTCGGGAAGGGACTTGAATATTTTGAGCATAGATTTTACACCGGAGAATTGAAACGCAAAGAGCTTCCCGGGAGGCGCTGGGAAGGGGAAATGGCGAAGGATAAAATTCTCTATGTATATGCCGATCAAGGTTTCGGCGATGTTATTCAGTTTTCCAGACTTTTAAAACTTGCGCGCCAAAAAGTTGGGAAAATTTATTTTGAGTGCCAGCAGGAACTTTTCGATTTAATGAAAAGTCTCGAAGGGTACGACAAACTTTTTATTTCTTCCGCCGATTTCAAAGCTAAATCGGAATATGATCTTCAACTTCCGTTGATGAGTCTTCCTTATGCGTTGCAGCTTACTAAAGAAAACATTCCGTCTGAAGTCCCCTATTTACAAGTCCCTGAAGATAAGCTGCATTATTGGAAAAAGTTTTTTTCAAACTATGCCGGTTTTAATATCGGAATAACGTGGCGGGGAAATCCGGTATTCCGTAAAAATAATTTGCGGTCGGCGACATTGGAAAACTTCCTTGATTTTAAAAATCCGAATGTAAATTTGTTCTCTTTACAAATGCCGGTTTCGGAATCCGAGGAAAAAATCATGGCGGAAAACGGTATAGTCGATATTTCCAAATTGCTTCTTTCATTTGCCGACACAGCGGCTGCAATTAAAAATCTCGATTTAATTATTTCCACCGATACGTCGCTGCCGCATCTTGCGGGAGCTTTGGGAAAGCCGGTTTGGATTATGCTTGCCAAAATTCCCGACTGGCGCTGGGGACTTTCGGGTAAGACGTCGGACTGGTATCCGACAATGAAAATCTTCCGACAAAAGGAACTCGGCTTTTGGGATGAACCGTTTGGAAAAGCAAAAGGGGAATTAAGGAATTTGATTGATTAACAAGTTTGGAACCGAATTAATTTTTATTTTGCGGTGTCCGAATTTTGACATTATGTATAGCAGTATTTTTAACAGTTAATTATTTACTCAAATATTGTTTTTTGTACGCGGGAAACACTTTAAACGTTAATCGATTTTTTTGCTGCAGAAAACATGGAGCAATCGGAATGAATAAAGATTTATATTTGGCTCTTTCAAAAGGAGAGAATTTTGGCTGGGGCGTTTGCAGCAATTACCTGAAAAGGGAAGTCCCCAAATTTTATCCTAACACAAAAATGTGGGATTTTGAAAAAGACGATCCGAACGGAATGAAAAAAGTTAACGGCAAGGTCTTTCATGCGCTTACAGGAATTGACTTTGTCCCTCTTGCGCGGATTTGGGGCGACCAGAATTACGGTTACACTTTTTTTGAAAACGAGCTTAATATTACTTCCGTTAATAACGCCGAACGGTATGATAAAGTAATCGGCGGTTCAAATTGGAATTTGGAGAAACTTCGCGAAGTCGGCATCGATAACTCCGATGTGCTAATTCAGGGAATTGATCCGGAATTGTTTTATCCTATTGAAGAAAAGAAGGACGACAATCTTTTTGTTATTTTTTCCGGAGGAAAATTTGAACTGCGAAAAGGGCAGGACCTCGTTCTTCGCGCGGTTAAAACTTTACAGCAGAAGTATGACGACATTGTTTTGATTAACGCCTGGTACAACTTCTGGCCCCAGTCAATGGAGCTTTATCATTACGCCCCGACTTTTAATTACGAAAACAAAGGGGAAACTTGGGCTGAGAAAATGGCGCATATTTACGCAATTAACGGAATTGATTCTGAAAAAATTATTACGCTTGACGTCGTTCAAAATACGAAGCTGAGAGAGATTTACGCTAAAACGGATTTAGGCGTTTTCCCGAACAGATGCGAAGGAGGAACGAATCTTGTTTTAATGGAATATATGGCGTGCGCCAAACCGGTTGTGGCGGCTTATAACACCGGACAGAAAGACGTTCTGGACGACAAGCACGCGTTGCTTGTTAAAGACCATAAACCGTTTAAGCTTTACGGAGACGACCAAACGCTTTGGGCGGACTGGTACGACCCCGACTTGGACGATATTATTTCGCAGATTGAGTACGCTTATCTTCATCGCGACGAAGCAAGAGAAATCGGTCGCAAGGCGGGAGAATTTATGAAAGATTACACTTGGGAAAAATCCGCCGAAAGATTGGTTGAAATTATTAAAGATTAATTTTACGGTTTACATTTATGGAAATAGGAGTTGAGGAAATAAAAAAAGTAGTTGAAAATTTTGACGTTAAGGGAAGTTCGTTTTCTTCCCGGAAATTCGGGAACGGACATATTAACGATTCATATTTAATCGAGGATAATTCGGACGGCGCCGAAAAGTTTATTCTGAGAAAAATCAATAAGTATGTTTTTAAAAACCCTGACGCGGTTGTCAATAATTCCGTTAAAGCGGTAAATCATATTCGAGAAAAATTGCTTGCCGAAGGAGTTAAAAATTATTACGATTTTCTTCTGACGTTTATTCAAACAAAAACGGGCGGGTTTGCATTCGTAGATAAAAATTCCGATTACTGGTGTTTGACCAAATTTTTTGCGGATTCCTACACTGTTGATTTTGTTGAAACCGAAAAACAAGCGTACGAAGCGGCTAAAGCGTTCGGGAAGTTTCAGAAACAACTTGCCGACGCCGACCCGAATGAGTTTGAGATTGTAATTCCCGATTTTCACAATTTAAGCAAGCGTATTTCGGCGTACGAAAAAGCGGCGGAAAATGCTTCGGATGAAAGAAAAGAGAAAGCCGCCGAAGAGATGAAAACGGTGGATGATTTTTTTCGGATTGTTGAGAAGAATAACTCCTTGAATGAGAGCTTATCGATTCCCTTGCGAATAACGCACAACGACACTAAAATTAATAATGTAATGTTAGATAACAAAACCGACGCCGCGCATTGCGTAATTGATTTGGATACGGTTATGCCCGGTTCCGTTCTTTCGGATTTCGGAGATATGGTGCGTACGTTTACGAGTCCTGCGGAAGAAGATGAACGGGACGTTTCAAAAGTTAAAATGCGTTTGAATATTTTTAAGTCGCTCGCGGCGGGGTATTTGGAAGAAATGAACGGAATCTTAACACCGAGCGAAAAGGAGAATCTCGTGTTCGGAGCGGAAATGATAGTTTATGAGCAGGCGGTGCGATTTTTAACCGATTTTTTTAATAATGATATGTATTATAAAACGGAATATCCCGAACATAATTTGGTCAGGACGAAAAATCAGTTCGCGCTTCTTAAAAGCATTACCGAGCAGTCCGGCGAGATGGAAAAAATTGTTACAAGTCTGTCTGCAAATTAAGCGGCGGAAGAATCAGCGCACATTTTAATCCGATAAATAATATTCCACGGTAGTAACGACTCTCACTTTTTTAATTTGCGGATTGTTGTCGTCTCTCGGTGAAATTGTGAATTGTCCCTGATAAGCGCGTTTAATTTTTCCGAGTTTACTGTGGGAATCAGCCGCAAACTTTTCGGCGACTTTCCTCGCATTTTTTGTGGCTTCTTCAATCATCTTGGGTTTTACGGTATTCAGCTTTGTAAAAATGTATTGGGGCGTTGTATCATAATCCCCGCTGCGGAAAACTATTCCCTTTTTTCCCAAATCGGATAAAGAACTCATCACGCTACGGACTAATCCGACATTTTCGGAATAAACATTGAGCGTTTGCATTGCGGTGTACCGGAATCTGTAATTTGTTTCGTTGCCGTACTGTTGGGCGAGTTTGTCGTTTATCGAAGGGGGCGATAGTGAAATTTCATTCTCTTTAATCCCTTTTTGAAGGAGAAATTTTTTAATTTTCGCAACATCGGAATCAAGGGCGTCGTAGATAACGGAAAGATTGTTTGCGGCTTCCGTAAAACGGATTGGCCAGATAACAATATTTGCATTATACTCGTGCTCGGATAATCCTTTTGCGGTAACCGTACGCTCGTATTCCTTTATTTTAAGCGCCGCGTTGGCTATTAAAAAACCTAAAGCAAATAATCCGAGAAAAATAAAAAGTCCTAAAATCGTAGTGTTTGATTTATTCCCGCTCATCGTTCCTCCGTGTGAATAATTTTAATTATAAAAATAAACATTTCTTCGGAAAAAAAGGGAAATTCGGAAAAATCTCAATTCTTGACATTTACAACGCCGAAAGCTATTTTGATAGGTCTAAATCTACTTATTATTCATATTGTATCGATTGATTCTATTGCTGCAATTTTTAAGTGTTTATGTTTCTGATGTGTCCGGAAAAATGGATTTATTAAGCTAATTTATGAAAAAACTTTCAAAGACAGATTTAAAAAATATAGAACGGGTTAAGTCTTCGGGCGCCGTTCCCGAACATATTGCCATTATTATGGATGGCAACGGACGCTGGGCTAAGGCAAAAGGCTATCCGAGGGTTGTCGGGCACAAACAGGGAGTTAAAACCGTAAGAACAGTTGTTGAAGCGTGTACTAATCTCGGAGTTAAATATCTTACGCTTTACACATTCTCGACGGAGAATTGGAATCGCCCGAAGAATGAAGTTTCGACGCTGATGCGTTTGATAGTTAACAGCTTAAAGGATGAAACCGACGAATTGCACCGGAACAATATCAGACTAAACGCGATCGGCGCGCTTGATAAATTGCCGCGGGACGTTCAAAAAGAATTGGAAGACGCAACGGAAAGAACAAAAAATAATAAGCGGATGACGCTCAATCTGGCATTAAGTTATAGCGGCAGATTGGAACTTATTAATGCAATTAAAGCTATAAGCATAGACGTAAAAAACGGATTAATCAATCCCGACGAAATTAATGAAGAAAGTATCAACAATTATCTTTTTACTAAAAATATGCCGGACCCCGATTTATTAATTCGCAGCGGAGGAGAATATCGAATCAGTAATTTTCTGTTATGGCAAATTGCTTATTCCGAGATTTATGTTACGTCAAAATTATGGCCTGATTTTTCCGTTGACGATATTTTGGACGCGGTGCAAGATTTTCAAAGACGAGAGAGAAGATTCGGTTTAGTTAGTGAACAAATTAAAAACGAGAAGAATACTGATAATGATAAAAATTTTCCAAGCAAGACATCTGAAGATTAGTTTACTGTTTTTTATTTTATTTTCATCCGTAATTTTTTCCCAAGCGCAGAATCAAAAGGGAAATTACAAAATTTTAGGAATCTCGGTCGAGGGAAATATTTCGGCGGACGCCAAAACGATTATCGCAAACAGCGGATTAAAAATCGGGGATGAAATTGAAGTGCCGGGCGACCAAACCATTTCGGCAATTCATCGTCTCTGGTCGTTGAATATTTTCTCCGATATTGAAATCGAAATAGAAAAGAAAGTCGGCAACGGCGTGTTTTTGCTGATTAAGGTAAGTGAATATCCGAGAATTGAGAAATATGTAATCAAGGGCGCCGACGAAATTTCCGAAGACGATATTAAGGAAAAAATTAATTTTATTCGCGGACAGATAATCAAGCCGCAGGAAATACGCCGCGCGGTTAACTCTGTACTGGCGCTATACAGTGATGAAGCGATTGTTAATACAAAGATTGATGTAAAAAAATACTCCTTCCTCTCGGCGGATTCCACAGGCGAAAACGAAATCACCGTCCGCTGGCGAAATCTTAAAGACTTTTCCGACGAATATACAACCAAATATGATTATTCTCCCCGCCGAATGAAAATTTTGGTCAGAAGAATCAAAAACAGATTACTTTTGATTTTTGATATTCACGAAGGAGAAAAACTTACCGTAAGAAAAATTAAGTTTAACGGAAATCAGGCGTTTACCGACGACGAGCTTATTAAAGCTATGGATGATATTTCGGAGAAAGTCTGGTGGAAGTTTTGGGACAGAGCAAAGTTTAAAAAAGCGGATTATGAATCGGGAAAGGAAAAGTTAGTTCAATTTTATAAGAAGAACGGTTATCTCGATTTTGAAATTTTAAGCGACAGCGTAAAATACGATCTTAAGGACGACGACGCTTACATTGTTATTAACGTTTATGAAGGACCGCAATATAAAATCAGAAATATCTACTGGGACGGAAATACCGTTTTTACAGATAAACAACTTTCCGCCCGTCTTGGCTTTTACAAGGGGGATATTTTTGATTACGAAAGATTCAATCAGAATCTCCATTTCAATAAGGAGCAAACGGATGTTTCTTCGTTGTATCAGGATTTAGGCTACTTGACTTTTCATCTTGAAGAAAAGGAAAAGAAAGTCGCGAAGGATTCGATTGACGTTTACATCACCGTTTACGAAAACAGCCGCTATCGCGTTGGGAAAGTAAGCATTACCGGAAACACCAAAACCAAAGATAAGGTAATCAGACGCGAACTGTATTCGATTCCCGGCGATTACTTTAACCGCAAGCTTATTTTCAGAAGTTTGCAGCAGCTTGCCAATCTCCGTTATTTTAACGTTGAGAAACTTTACAAATCGGGGATTGACTACCGTCCGGCAACCGACACAACGGTGAACTTGATTTACAATGTTGAGGAACAATCCAACGATTACTTTAACGCGTCGGTCGGTTACAGCGGTAGCTTCGGTTTCAGCGGTTCGATTGGCATTACGCTTTCAAACTTTTCGATAATGGAGCCGTTCAAATTGGGCGGCGGACAAATACTGAACTTTAACTGGCAGTTCGGAGTCGGAAATTATTACCGTACTTTTAATCTTGGATTTACCGAGCCGTGGTTTATGGATACTCCGACTATGGTCGGCTTCAATATTTTTGATACCCGCCAGCGTTACGTTTATTTTTTAAGTCAAACCGGAATCAGTTTAAAAACCGGAAGAAGACTTAAATGGCCCGACAACTTTTTTTACATTCAGGGCGAATTGAAGTATCAGTACAACAATGTTTTGGATGGACGCGGCTGGTACGCCGAAGGCGTTTCGCATCAATATTCAATACAAGCTACTTTAACGAGAAACGATATTGATAACCCGATTTTCCCTTCCAAAGGATCTAAAATTACTTTGATGGGAGAACTTTCCGGCGGACCGTTTTTGCCCGGAAATGTCGATTATCTCAAGTTTCATATT
>JALWEC010000458.1 GCA_027036655.1 Melioribacteraceae bacterium | reverse complement strand
GAAGAAGAAAGAGTACGGTAATTGCCAAGGAAATAATTCCGCCGAGAAACTCTTTTCCTGAAATGCGACTTATTTTCTTACCTGAGATCGACAATCTTCGTTCCTTTCGGCAATTCTATATTGAAAAAACTCCGGTCATAGCCGGAACCGAACGAATAATTTTTCAAATAAAAAGAGAATTTTTTCCCGTTTAAATCCGTTACTTCAACAAAAACAGGGAGAGACGATTTATTAACTTTAACTTTTACGGATTTAACATTAAGCGCGTCTTCATCATTGGGAATAAGCGTAAACTCGCCTTCCCCTTTATTCTCAATGTATTTACACTCCCCCGGAAGTTTAAAAAGAATATCGTAAATTGAAAAAGGAGAAAAATCCTCGTCCTTTTCCTGAATCACCAATCTTTTTATTTTTTCATTGAAATTCCAAATCGTGTCGGACACAATGGCAATTGTGTAATCGCCGAAATATATTTTTTCAAAGTCGGGAGATTGAAAATAAATTTTCCCTTTTTGTCTGCCGCCGCTTAAAACAATTTCTACGGCAAAAGATTTTTCCTTTTCAAATTTTTCTTTAACTTTTTCCAGTAATGTTGTTTTTCCGAAAACCGCGCCGCTCATCAGCAGAAATAAAATAACAACGGGAAAAAGGAAAAGTCTGCTCTCTTGTTTAATCGGCATTCAAACCTCGCAGAATTCTCTGAAGTTCTTCTTCTGAATCAACTAAAACTTCTCTCGCCTTACTGCCGACCGAAGGTCCGACAACGCCGATTTCCTCAAGCTGATCAACTATTCTCGCGGCGCGTCCGTATCCTAATTTAAGTTTACGCTGAAGAAGCGAAACCGAACCTTGCTGATGAGTAATAATAACGCGGGCTGCGTCAATCATCATCGGGTCCATATCGGAAAGTAAGTTGGCGTCGCGGCTTCTCTGTTTTTCATAAATAGAAGGAAGCAGGTAGCGCTTCGAAAATCCTTTCTGCGCATAGATAAAATTCGTTACGGCTTCAACCTCATCGGTGGAAATAAAAGCGTTCTGAATACGAATCGGCTTCGGCATTCCCGCGGGAAGAAAGAGCATATCGCCGCGACCGAGCAGCTGTTCGGCTCCCTTAGAATCAAGAATTGTACGGGAGTCAATTCGCGACGCCGTCTGGTAAGCGATTCTTGCGGGAAAATTAGCTTTAATCGTTCCCGTGATTACATTAACCGAAGGACGCTGTGTGGCTACAATCAAATGAATCCCGACGGCTCTTGCAAGCTGCGCGATGCGCGCAATCGGCTCCTCTACTTCCTTTCCGGCGGTAATCATCAAGTCCGCCAGCTCGTCAATTACAACAACTATGTAAGGCAGTTTGTAATGCTTCATTGTCTCGGTGTTTTTCGGCGCGCGTTTCGGGTCGGCTATTTTTCTGTTGTAATCAACAATGCTTCTGACGCCAACCTTTGCTAATTTATCGTAACGCTTGTCCATTTCGATTTCAAGCGATTTCAGAGCGAGAATCGCATTCTGAGGAACCGTAATTACTTCCTCGTCAATATCGGGGGAAACTGCAAGGAAGTGTTTTGTCAGCTTGCGGTAAAACGAAAGCTCAATTTTTTTAGGATCGACAATTACGAACTTCAGTTCCGACGGATGCTTGGTGTAAAGCAGCGAAGCAAGCATCATATTGATTCCGACGCTCTTTCCCGCGCCAGTTGCGCCCGCTATCAAAAGATGCGGCATCTTGGCAAGGTCGGCTACAAAGATTTCGCCGGTGATAGTTTTTCCCATTGCAAGGGGAAGCTCGTAGCCTGTTTTGGTCGCTTCCATTAAAATCGATTTAGCGCTCACGGGCGAAGCTACTGCGTTTGGTATTTCAACGCCGATAGCTCCCTTGCCGGGAATCGGCGCAATAATTCTGATTCCCCGCGCAGCCAACGCCAGAGCAATATCGTTTTCCAGACTTACAATTCTACTGATTTTTACGCCTGGAGCCGGAACGATTTCGTACAAAGTTACAACCGGTCCGGGCGTAACGGAAATATCCTTAATCTCAATATCAAAAAGAGCCAGCTTAGCTTTAAGCAGCTCGGCGTTTTGTTTTAGCTCATCTTCGGAAACTTCAACTTCCTCGTCCGTGGGTTCCGCAAGCAAAGTTAATGGAGGCGGAGAATATTTTAATTTCTCTTCCCACTGCTCGGGAAGTTCGCTCTCCTTATCCGTATCCACCGCGGGAATAATTACATCATCGTCATCCGTGGTTAAGCGTTTGCTCTCTTCTTCTTCAAGCTCGTGTAGTT